>CAWURN010000064.1:0-22818 GCA_963924835.1 Candidatus Nanopelagicaceae bacterium
CAGGGAATTGGCGAAGAACTTTGTCAGAACCATTGCCCGATTGCACATGTTGCTGCGCAGTTCCCAGAACTTTGCGAAGCTGAAACTCAAGCCTTCTCCGTTCTACTCGGAACCCATGTTCAAAGACTTGCCACAATCGCACACGGCGATGGTGTTTGTACGACCTTTATCCCAAATTCAAAAAACCTAACTAAAACTGGAAAGCGAGCTTAAAATGAGCGATGTACTAGCAAAGAATCCTGGACTAGAAGGAATTGGAAATTATGAATTTGGTTGGTCTGACAAGAATGACGTCAGTGCAAATTCACGCCGCGGTCTAAATGAGGATGTCGTGCGCGATATTTCTTCAAAGAAGAGTGAACCTCAATGGATGTTGGACCTACGACTAAAGGGATTGACCCTCTTCGAAAAGAAGCCAATGCCAACATGGGGTTCAGATTTAACTGGAATTTTCTTTGACACCATCAAATACTTTGTGCGCTCAACAGAAAAGCAAGCAACTTCTTGGGAAGACCTTCCTGACGATATTAAAAATACCTACGATCGCTTAGGTATTCCTGAAGCAGAGAAGCAACGCCTAGTTTCAGGTGTAGCAGCGCAATACGAATCTGAAGTTGTTTATCACTCAATTCGTGAAGATTTAGAGCAACAAGGTGTGATTTTCGTTGACACCGATACTGCACTTCGTGAGCACGAAGAATTGTTCAAAGAGTATTTTGGAACAGTTATTCCAGTTGGCGATAATAAGTTTGCAGCGTTAAACACTTCTGTCTGGTCCGGTGGATCTTTTATTTACATCCCAAAGGGTGTCAAGGTTGATATCCCACTGCAGGCATATTTCCGCATAAATACCGAGAATATGGGGCAGTTTGAACGCACCTTGATTATTGCCGATGAAGATTCATACGTGCACTACGTAGAAGGTTGCACCGCGCCGATTTATTCTTCTGATTCACTTCACAGCGCCGTCGTTGAAATCATCATTAAAAAGGGTGCCCGCGTTCGTTATACAACAATTCAAAACTGGTCGAACAATGTTTATAACTTGGTAACAAAGCGCGCTATGTGTGCCGAAGGTGCAACCATGGAATGGATCGACGGAAATATCGGTTCCAAGGTAACGATGAAGTACCCAGCAGTTATGTTGATGGGTCCACACGCGAAGGGCGAAACTCTTTCAATCGCATTTGCTGGCGAGGGTCAACATCAAGATGCTGGAGCAAAGATGGTTCACGCAGCTCCTTACACATCTTCTACAATCATTTCAAAATCTGTCGCACGCGGTGGCGGGCGAACTTCCTATCGTGGATTAGTCCAAATTAACGAGGGTGCACACCATTCAAAATCAACGGTTAAATGTGATGCCCTATTAGTTGATTCGATCTCACGTTCAGACACCTACCCATATGTAGATGTTCGTGAAGATGATGTTTCAATGGGTCACGAAGCTACTGTCTCGAAAATTAGTGATGACCAACTCTTCTATTTGATGTCGCGCGGTCTTGGCGAAGATGAAGCCATGGCAATGATTGTTCGTGGATTTATCGAGCCAATCGCTCGTGAACTTCCAATGGAATACGCACTTGAACTAAACCGTCTAATTGAAATGCAGATGGAAGGTGCTGTGGGTTAATGAGCACCTTAACCACAAATTACTTAGCTCCTACTGGTAGAGAGGAAGCTTGGCGCTTCACTCCACTGGCAAGAGTTGGTGGATTGTTGGATACAAATGTTTCACTAGATAGCGTTAATAGTGTTTCCATTACCAATCCACAGGATGGCGTAAAACTAACTGTAAAAGCCGCGACAGATCGACCTGCCATTTCTTCAAGTGAAGATCTGGCAACTATTCGCGGGCGTGAGTTTATTGAGGAGGTTTCTCATATCGAAGTGAAGAACAATGTCCAACTTGAGCAACCAGTGTTGTTGAAACGCAGCAGTTTAACGGGCAAGCCACAAGCTAGTAGAACTCTTATATCTTGTGGTGTTAATTCACATGCGACAATCATTTTGCAGAACACTGGCGAAGCAATCCTCTCGGATGAAATCGAATTCGAAGTAGCGCAAGGTGCAACCTTGACTTTTGTTTCATTACAAGAGTGGGGTAACAAAACAGTTCATTTAGGACGACAACATGCGATTATTGCTAAGGATGCAACATTCAATTCCATAGTCGTAACAGTCGGCGGTTCTCTTGTAAGACTTCTGCCAACAGTTGAATACAGTGGGCCTGGGTCAAGTGCAGATCTGCAAGGACTTTATTTTGCAACTGATGGCCAACATTTAGAGCATCGTTTACACGTTGACCACAATGTTCCAAATGCGAAGAGTCGCGTAAATTACAAGGGCGCACTCGCGGGGGATAAGGCTCATACTGTTTGGATTGGTGATGTTTATATCCGCTCAAATGCTGATGGCACTGATACCTACGAGTTGAATCGTAACTTGCTCCTCTCTGATGGGGCTCGCGCGGATTCAGTTCCAAACTTGGAGATCGAAACAGGCGAGATCGTTGGGGCTGGACACGCGAGCACAACCGGTCGCTTTGATGATGAACAACTTTTCTATCTTTCATCTCGTGGCATTCCTGCAGACATAGCTCGCAGGTTAGTAGTTCGAGGATTCTTCGCAGAGATAGTTGGAAAAATCAAGAATGAAGAGATTGAGAATCGCTTGATGGATCGCATTGATGCTGAACTAGCAAAGGTAGGTGCGTAATGGCGAGCGTTTCATTTGAATCTTTGATTGATAGCAAACCAATTAAATTAGATTTCAATGGAACTGCAGTTTGTGTGACCAGAATTGGTGATGAAGTATTTGCAATCGCTGATACCTGCTCCCATTCCGAGGCTTCACTTTCTGAAGGCGATGTGGCCGGTTATAAGATTGAATGTTGGCTACATGGCGCTGAGTTTGATCTGCGCACTGGCGAAGTTGCAACTCCACCAGCATCCATTCCGGTTGAAACTTATGAAGTAAATCGCAACGGCGATGCAGTGACTATTTCATGCAGAAAATCTGCAAAAGGCTAAGGAGAGAATATGAGTACGTTAGATATCAAGGGTCTACAAGTTTCTGTAGCAACTGAAGCTGGCTTTACCGAAATTCTTAGAGGAGTAGATTTAACAATCAAATCAGGAGAGACCCACGCAATCATGGGCCCAAATGGTTCTGGTAAATCAACTCTGGCTTATTCAATCGCTGGGCATCCTAAATACACAATCACCGGCGGTTCCGTAACTCTCGATGGCGTTGATGTCTTAGCGATGTCGGTAGACGAAAGAGCAAAGGCAGGTTTATTCCTCGCCATGCAATATCCAGTAGAAGTTCCTGGCGTTTCAGTTACAAATTTTCTACGCACTGCCGCAACCGCTATTCGCGGTGAAGCTCCTAAGGTTCGAACCTGGGTTGGCGAAGTTAAAGAGGCCATGAAGTCTCTTAATATGGATGTTAATTTCGCAGAACGAAATGTAAATGAAGGTTTCTCTGGTGGCGAAAAAAAGCGCCACGAAATCCTGCAGTTAGAACTTCTTAAGCCAAAGTTTGCGATTTTGGATGAAACAGATTCAGGGTTAGATGTCGATGCACTTCGCATTGTTTCGGAAGGGGTGAATCGCGTAAAGGGAAATAGTGATTTAGGAATTATGTTAATTACGCACTACACAAGAATTCTTCGCTACATCAAACCAGACTTCGTTCACGTTTTCGCTGCCGGAAAGATTGTTGAAGAGGGTGGCCCAGAGCTAGCCGATAAATTAGAAGAGAAAGGTTATGCAGAGTACACAACTGCATAATTAATGAAACCGATGTTCTCCCCGGCAGAGATTAGGAAAGATTTCCCTATCTTCTCCAAAGTCATGCGTGGGGATAATCGACTGGTTTATCTCGATAGCGGTGCCACCAGCCAAAAACCATTTCAAGTTTTAGATGCTGAGCGCAAATTCTATGAAAACAGCAATGCGGCGGTTCATCGAGGCGCCCATCTATTAGCTGAAGAGGCGAGCATTGCTTACGAAGGTGCGAGACAGGTTTTAGCTGATTTCCTAAATGCCGAGTTAGATGAAGTAATTTTTACAAAAGGTGCGACCGAGAGCATAAACGCAATCGCTTATTCTTTTGGGAATAGTGCTTCTAACTCTCGCTTCGCCCTAAAACCAGGAGATCGAATAGTTGTATCAGAACTTGAGCATCATGCGAATCTGATTCCTTGGCAACAGTTAGCGAAACGAACTGGCGCAGAATTAGTTTGGTTCTCGATCGATGCAGAAGGTCGATTGGATCAGACCAATCTCGATGAACTGATTAATAAGTCAACCAAAATTGTTGCTATCACTCATCAATCTAATGTTCTAGGAACAATTATCCCACTTGATGAAATTGTTAAAAAAGCGCACTCAGTAGGTGCCGTTGTCGTTCTTGATGCCTGCCAGTCAGCGCCACACTTCGCAATCGATGTAAAAACTCTTGGCGTTGATTTTCTTGCATTTTCTGGGCACAAAGCTTTGGGACCGACCGGAATTGGAATCTTGTGGGGCAGGAGTGAATACCTAAATCAGATGGAGCCATTCTTAACTGGTGGTTCAATGATTGAAACTGTAACGATGACCGATACAAAGTGGGCGCCATCTCCAAAGAGATTTGAGGCAGGTGTTCCAAACATGGCACAGGCTGTTGGTTTTGCTGCGGCAATAAATTACCTAAACAATTTAGGCATGGACAATGTGGCAAAGCATGAGAAAGAACTGACCGCATACGCTCTAGATAAATTTAAAGAATTAGATAATGTGAAATTGATTGGTCCAAAAGATACCGTGGATCGTGGCTCAGTCATATCTTTCACGATCGAAGGAATTCACCCACATGATGTTGGTCAGGTATTGGATCAATATGGTGTCGCGGTCCGAACCGGTCATCACTGCGCTTGGCCATTAATGCGAAAGCTTGGGCTAGTAGGAACGACCCGAGCATCTTTTTATGTTTACAATGACGAAGCAGATGTAGATGTGCTGATTGATTCCATTCTAAAAGCTCAGAAATACTTTAAGGTCTGACATGGAACTGGATTCGCTTTATCAGGAAGTGATTTTAGATCACTATAAACATCCATTAAACAAGGAGCTTAAATCGCAATTCACAGCACAGGTCCATCACGTCAACCCTAGTTGTGGCGACGAAATAACTTTAAATGTCACAATCGCAAACCAAATTGTTACCAACGTATCTTGGGATGGCGTTGGGTGTTCAATTTCCCAGGCAAGCACATCGATTGCCAGTGATCTGATGATTGGGAAAAGCCTTAAAGCGGCGCTAGAAATTGTTGATTCATTCTCTGATCTGATGAGCAGCAAGGGAACAATGGTCGGAAATGAAGAGATTCTTGAGGATGGCGTGGCTCTAGCTGGTGTTTCTAAGTTCCCAGCTCGTATAAAATGTGCGCTATTAGGTTGGATGGCTTTTAAAGATGCTGCAATTCAGAGTTCGAAAAACTAAGGAGAAAAATGAGTAGCGCAATTACAACTCTCGATGACATAACTGAAGCAATGAAGGATGTAATTGATCCTGAGCTGGGAATCAATGTGATTGACTTAGGTTTAGTTTATGACATGCGCCTGGATGAAAACAACGTCGCGATTCTCGATATGACTCTAACCTCTGCAGCTTGTCCGTTGCAGGATGTAATTGAAGATCAAACACATCAAGTTCTTGCCGACATTACGTCAGATGTAAAAATCAATTGGGTTTGGATGCCACCATGGGGACCAGGAAAGATTTCAGATGATGGTCGCGAACAACTTCGAGCGATTGGGTTCACGGTTTAATTAGTGTCAATGCATGGCCCATGGATGGCCTTGAGATCGATGAGTTCAGACCAATCGGTAAAGCATCAAAAATTAAAAACTGGAACTTTAAAAAGAATTTTTAGCTTTGCCGCTCCGTATCGCAAATACCTCGTCATATTTATCGGAACGGTAATTGTCGATGCGATTCTTGTTGTGGCAACACCATTACTTCTTCGTTCTCTTGTTGATGATGGAGTTGTTCCAGGCCGCTCCGATGTCGTTACAAAGTTGGCTTTAATCGTCGCTTTGCTTGCAATCGCCGATGCGGGATTTAGCATGTTGGGTCGTTGGTTCTCTAGCCGTATTGGGGAAGGCCTAATTTATGATTTACGTAGTCAAGTATTTGAACACGTTCAAAAACAATCCATTGCATTCTTCACTCGGACCCAAACTGGCTCGTTAATCTCTCGCATAAATAGCGATGTAATTGGTGCGCAGCAAGCATTCACTTCTACCTTGTCTGGAATTGTAAGTAACACTTTGACTCTGCTATTAGTAGTGATTGCAATGCTGACCTTATCTTGGCAGATCACAGTGGTTTCGCTAATCCTGCTTCCGGTTTTTATCGTTCCAACGAAATGGATAGGCCGACAACTGGCGATCTACACCCGCAAGTCTTTTGATTTAAACGCAGAAATGTCCTCGACAATGACCGAACGATTTAATGTTTCGGGAGCACTTTTAGTCTCGCTATATGGGGACAGAATTGTTGAAGGAACAAACTTCAGGAGTAAAGCTAGACGAGTTGCGGACATGGGAATAAAGATTGCAATGCTCAACAGAATCTTCTTCATCGCGATGACATCTGTGGCCGCAATCGCGACCTCTTTTGCTTATGGAATTGGCGGTCATCTTGCGATAAGCAAAGAAATCACTATTGGCACACTTCTGGCCATCACAGCACTTCTCGCTCGGCTATATGGGCCACTTACCTCGCTCTCTAATATTCGCGTTGATGTGATGTCCGCACTGGTCTCCTTTGAACGCGTATTTGAAGTCTTGGATTTAGAACCAATGGTTAAGGATCCAATAAACCCAGTTCATATTCCGAAAAACATGCCATCTGTTGAATTCAGAGATGTGAGTTTTACTTATCCAAAAGCCAATGAAATTTCTATCGCCTCACTCGAAGCGCCATCTGCACCTGAAAAAGTTTTAAGCGGAGAAGTGCTAAGTGACGTCTCCTTTAGATGTGACCCAGGAACTCTAACTGCGATAGTTGGACCTTCGGGAGCGGGAAAGAGCACCATCTCTGGACTTTTGCCAAGACTCTACGATGTAACTAAAGGTGCAATCTTAATAAATGGGATAGATATCCGGGAATCGACTGTTCTGGAACTTCGTTCATTGATTGGAATTGTTACTCAAGATTCACACATGCTGCACGAGAGCATCGCTTCCAACTTGCGCTACGCCAAAGCAGAGGCCAGTGATGAGGAAATGTGGAGCGCATGTGACGCCGCACAAATTGGTGATTTTATTCGATCACTTCCAAATGGAATGGAAACAATTGTTGGCGAACGTGGACACCGATTATCTGGAGGCGAGATACAAAGGTTAGCGATTGCAAGATTGCTTCTAAAGCAACCGCAAATCGTTGTATTAGATGAAGCTACGGCTCATCTGGATTCCGAGAATGAAGCGCTAGTTCAGGAAGCACTTAAGAGCGCCCTTTCTGGTCGCACAAGTATTGTAATCGCGCATCGACTTTCGACTGTTGTGCAGGCAGATCAAATATTAGTAATTGAAAACGGACGGTTAATTGAATCGGGTAGGCATGATGAACTTGTCGCTAGGGGCGGTCTATATTTCGATCTTTACCAGAGACAATCTCTTGGCTTCGCGGAAGAGCAAAACTCGTCCGATTAATGCAAGCGCGGCAAAGGCAAGCCATTGAATTGCATATGCGTAATGTGGTCCATTGCTTAACTCTGGTAAATCAATATTTGTAAGAGGTTTAATTTTCCCGTCCTCACTAGGAAGTAGATCTAGATAATATGGTTTTGCATCGATGCCTTGAAGCCTCGTAATTGATTTTGGTTTCTCAGTTTCGACTCGGGTTACAAAGAAAGAGCCCTGTAATTGCCGGCTTAAGTTCTCGGAACGAATGCGGGCGGTTATCTCAACATTGCCTTCTATTGCAGGTGTAACTTTCGGGGGAGTTGCTGCATTGGGTCCAGCGGCCACCCAACCCCGGTCCACCCAGAAATTCTCACCCCCGGTGCTTTTAAAAAGTGTTAATACTTCAAAACCAAATTTTCCTTCGTAATATCGGTTGCGAACTAGCTCCTGATTTGTCGGCGAGAAGTTTCCAGTTATTTTCACGGTACGCCATTGATTATCAACTGGATCTAAATTATCAAAATCAGCTAACGCCAGTGTCGGAAGTTCTAAATTCTCGGCAATAATTTTATTGGTTTGAGATTGGGTAGAACCCCTAGCGAATTGCCATTGTGAAGCGAACAAGCACCCGGCAATTAGTAATAGCGCAACGAAGGTCTGTAGCAGGGATATTGGATTAAAGAACCGCTTCACCCGTTATTCGGCTCCAATTTCCTTGGTCTTGTTGGCGTATATAACGGTATTTCCTTTTACAGTTTCGCGTCCTGCATTTGCAACAATGACTGCAATGTATGGAAGAACTACGGCTCCGAATAATGCGATCCATCGATAAGGACTTGGCAAGATAACTGCAAGAATGAAACACAAAGTTCTAATCATCATGGAGATGAAGTATTTACGAGCCCGAGAAGACTGGTCTTTTGAAAGTGGTTGACCAACATTTGAAATAGATGCAGATACCGTTTTTTTAGGTTGCTCCGGCGTCGTGGTCATGGGACAACTCTAAGGGGGAGAGGCAAATTTTTCGCTTCAGTAGTCGTGTAAAGATATGGCTACGCAGGAGTAACAGGTAAGTTTCTCCCATGACACCTGATTTGAAAGTTGCCTTTATTACGGGCGGCAATCGAGGAATTGGTCTAGCAATTGCCAATAAATTTAAAGACGTTGGCTACCAAGTTGTAGTCACACATCGATCAGGTAATTCGCCTACTGGTTTTGAAGGCGTAATCATGGACGTAACGGATTCCGAGAGTGTTAATTCTGCAGTCGCCAGTATCGAAAAAAAGTACGGCCGGATAGATGTCCTTGTCGCAAACGCCGGCATAACTAAAGACGGTCTTGTCATGCGCATGAGCGATGCTGATTTTGATTCCGTAATAGACACTAATTTGAATGGTGCGTTCCGTGTTGCTAGAGCATGCACACGAGGAATGATGAAACAAAAATCTGGTCGAATGATATTTATCGGTTCTGTTGTAGGAATGCTTGGTTCGGCTGGCCAAGTAAATTATGCGGCCACAAAAAGTGGCTTGATTGGTATGGCACGAAGTTTTGCACGCGAACTTGGAAGCCGCGGAATTACCGCGAATGTTGTTGCCCCAGGATTTGTTGATACCGATATGACTGCAGTTTTGGATGAAAATCGGAAAGCTGAAATTGTGGCAGCGGTTCCACTTGGTCGTTTCTGCACCGCTGATGAGATTGCGGGAGTTGTCGCATTCTTAGCTTCGCCAGAAGGTGCTTATATAAGTGGCGCAGTTATTCCAGTTGATGGCGGCTTAGGAATGGGGAACTAATGGGAATTTTAGCGGGAAAAAATATTTTGGTAACAGGAGTACTCACTGAATCTTCCATCGCCTTCCACATTGCGCGCATTGCGCAAGAAGAGGGAGCAAATGTTCTTCTTACCTCCTTCGGACGCGCCTTAAGCATCACGACAAGAATTTCTGCGAGATTGCCTAAACCGGCCCCGGTTCTTGAATTGGATGTCACAAGCGTTGAGCACTTGGATCGTTTGGCTTCGTTGGTAAAAGAGCATTTCCCTCATTTAGATGGCGTGGTTCATTCGATAGGTTTTGCACCAGAATCTGCACTCGGCGGTAATTTTCTCAATACCGCTTGGGAAGATGTAGCAACAGCGGTTCATGTATCAACATTTTCTTATAAGTCTCTAGCGATGGCCTGCAAGCCGCTCTTTCGTAAGGTAGAAGGCGCAGCAATTGTTGGCTTAACTTTCGATGCAACGGTTGCGTGGCCTAAATATGACTGGATGGGTGTTGCTAAAGCAGGACTTGAATCTGCGAATAGATATTTAGCTCGTGATTTAGGAAGCGAAAACATTCGCTGTAATTTAATAGCGGCTGGTCCTATCAAGACTATGGCCGCAAAATCAATTCCAGGATTTCAAGAATTCGAAGATGTTTGGAATACCAAGGCGCCACTGGTCTGGGATGTTGCAGATCCAGTTCCGGCAGCCCAGGGAGCAGTTGCCCTGCTTTCACCATTTTTCCCGAAAACCACCGGGGAGATCATTCATGTAGACGGCGGAGTTCACGCGATCGGAAGCTGATTTCTGGTTACAGAGATCCTGGGGTAACCTTGCGCAATCAAGTGGAGCTAGTCGCTCCCACCTTCATTGCTTCGGCGAGTAGGTCATTACGGGTTTTTTAACCTGCATTTGCGACTGCCTCCGCCTGCTTCACAAGAAGCGATTAACCAGGGGGGAGAAGTTATCAGCACTGAGCCAAGAATCAACGATCGGATTCGCGTTCCGCAAGTTCGTCTGATTGGTTTTTCCGGTGAACAAGTCGGCGTTGTCGATATCGATACTGCATTAAAAATGGCAGATGAAGTCGGTTTAGATCTCGTTGAAATTGCACCAGAAGCCCAACCTCCAGTTTGTAAAGTGATGGATTTCGGTAAGTACAAATACGAAATCGCACAAAAAGCTCGTGAGGCTAGACAGAACCAAACACATATTATTGTTAAAGAAATGCGACTTCGACCAAAGATCGAGCCCCATGATTACGAAACTAAGAAAACACATATCGAACGTTTTCTTAAAGGTGGCGACAAGGTGAAGGTGACAATTCAATTCCGTGGACGTGAGCAAGCAAGACCAGAAATCGGTTATCGCTTACTCATGAAACTCGCAGAAGAATTATCTGAAGTAGCTTTTGTGGAATTCGCGCCAAAGCAAGAGGGCCGAAATATGACAATGGTTTTAGGAACGAATGTAAAGAAGGGCCAGTCAGTTTCGCAGCAGAAAGCCGCGAAGGTTGCTAGCCGTAAGAAAGAAGTAGTTGAAGAAGAAGTAACAGAAGTTTAAAAGTTTTAGTAATCAACTAACTGGGAGGTTAGCGAATGCCAAAGATGAAAACGCATAGCGGAGCAAAGAAGCGGTTCCGTTTAACAGGAACTGGCAAGGTCATGCACGAACGTGCAGGAAAGCGCCACCTTCTTGAACACAAGTCATCTCGCGTAACACGTCGTCTTAGCGGCGATTCAGTAGCTAAGGCACCAAACTCATTCACCGCCAAGCGCATGCTCGGCTTGAAGTAACAGGAAGGAATAAACCATGGCAAGAGTAAAACGTGGCGTCCACGCCGCAAAGAAGCGTCGTACAACACTTGAGCGCGCAGCCGGATATCGTGGTCAACGTTCCCGTCTGTTCTCAAAAGCTAAAGAGCAAGTAACTCACTCGCTCGTTTATGCATTCAACGATCGTAAAGATAAAAAGGGTGACTTCCGTCGTCTTTGGATTCAACGCATCAATGCAGGAACACGTGCGAACGGTATGACTTACAACCGTTTCATTCAAGGTTTGAAGAGTGCGGGCGTTGAAGTTGATCGTCGCATTCTCTCCGAGCTCGCAACTAACGATCCAGCTGCTTTTGCTGCTCTAGTTGAAGTAGCTCGCAAGCACGTTGTAAATGCCTAATAACCAAATTACGAGCCTTCATTCTCCTCATGTAGAGAGAGTGAAGGCTCTTTTGGGTTCTCGTGGCAAGAAGGTACGTCAGACCGAGAAAGAATTTGTTGCAGATGGGATTCAAACAGTTAGAGAAGCGCTAACAAGTTCGTTCGCGGATGCGCCTAAACTCATTAATCTTTACGTAACTGAAAAAGGTTTCGCTAAATTAGAAGAAGAGTTTGATTCTGAAACTCTGGCTGGTGCTCCGATCGTGCATGTCTCCGATGCGGTTATGGCTGAGATGGCAGATACCGAATCTCCTCAGGGCATATTGGCACTCTGTAAATTCACTGAAATTACTCTCTATAAGATCAAACAGCGCGAGGCGACAAAGATTGCTTATTTTTGGGAGATTCAAGATCCAGGTAATTCTGGAACTGTAATTAGAACTGCCGAGGCACTTGGATTTGATGCCGTTATTTTTTCAAAGAATAGCGTTGACGTTTATGCACCAAAAACAGTTCGCGCCACTGTGGGTGCGCTTTGGCATATTCCCGTTGTCGAGAATGTAGCGGTTGAAGAGTTAATGGAATTCGCAGTTGCCGAAGGCTTTTATACAATCGCACTTGCTGGCGATGGATCAGGAACAATAGTTGATCTGCCTAAGAGCGATAAAACTATTCTTATATTTGGAAATGAAGCGCGGGGACTACCTGAGGTAGCGGGCGTTGATTCTCGAGTTGCAATTCCCATGAAGGGGAAATCTGAAAGTTTAAACGTGGCAAGTGCCGCCGCAATCGCCATGTTTGAGGTTGGAATTCGGTAGGATTTACGGATTATGACGCTCAACGTTGCAGATGTTACTGAAGGCGTTAAAAGCGCTCTTGCTGCAATAGCGGGCGCGAAAGATCTTGCAGAATTAAAGATTGTTAAGACCGAACACCTAGGGGATAAGTCGGCCCTCTCTAAAGCCAGCCAAGCGCTTGGAAAAATTGCACCTGAAGAGAAGGCTCAGTTTGGAAAAATTGTTGGCGCCGCTAAGGTGGAAGTAACAGCAGCATTCGATGCTAAATCGCTGGAATTAGAAATTGCGAGAGATGAAAAGATTCTTTCGGAAGAACGTGTTGATGTTTCATTGCCCGCCACAAAATTGCCCAAAGGCGGCCTTCATCCGCTAACGATTTTAACAAACGAGATCTCAGATCTTTTTATTGGCCTTGGATATCGAGTAGCTGAGGGGCCAGAGTTAGAGGCGGAATGGCTTAATTTTGATGCGTTGAATATTCCGGCAGATCATCCGGCGCGGACAATGCAAGATACTTTCTTTATTGAGCCTCTTGATACGAAATTAGTTCTTCGCACACATACTTCGCCAGTTCAAATTCGAACCATGTTGGAGAACAAACCTCCGATATATGTAATTTGTCCTGGTCGTACCTATCGTGCGGATGAATTAGATGCAACGCACACTCCAGTCTTTAGTCAAGTCGAAGGATTAGTAATCGATCGCGGAATCACGATGGCTGATTTGAAAGGAACGTTGGATTATTTTGCCCAGAAGATTTTTGGCCCAGATGTTAAAACTAGATTGCGGCCATCATTCTTTCCATTTACCGAACCAAGTGCAGAAGTTGATTTCTTCTTCAATGGCCGCTGGATTGAATGGGGCGGATGCGGGATGGTTAATCCAAAAGTTTTGGAAGTTTGTGGAATAGATACATCTGAGTTTTCTGGCTTTGCATTTGGAATGGGACTTGAGCGAACACTCATGGTTCGACATGGCATAACCGATATGCACGATATCGTCGAAGGCGACGTTCGATTCACTCGTAGTTTTGGGTTCGGTGGAAGATGAAGATTCCACTTTCCTGGATTCGTGAGTTTGCCGCAATTCCAGAAGATCTTTCGCTAGAAGTTCTTGAGAACGCTTTTGTTAGCGTCGGTTTTGAAGTTGAAGGAATTGATTTGCAGGGACGTGATTTGAAGGGGCCACTAGTAGTAGGAAAAGTGGTTGCTATCGAAGAACTTACGGGGAATAAGAAGCCGATTAGATATGTGGAACTTGATTGCGGTGAACCAAAAACACGTTTCGTAATATGCGGTGCTACCAATTTTTCAGTGGGGGATTTGATAGTTGCAGCGCTTCCCGGAGCAGTCTTGCCGGGTGATTTCTCCATTTCGGCGCGTGAGACTTATGGCAAAACTAGTAACGGAATGATTTGTTCGGCTAAGGAACTCGCAATCAGCGATGATCATTCTGGAATTATCGTGCTACCTGCAGATTGTGCGAAAGTCGGTTCCGATGCTATTGCATTACTAGAAATTAATGACGTAGTTGTAGACGTTTCGGTAAACCCAGATCGAGGGTATGCGCTTTCAATTCGAGGCCTTGCTCGTGAACTTGCTGCATCACTAGGCTTGAAGTATCAAGATCCTGCTTTGAAAGTTGATAGTAAAAAATTCACTAACAACAAAGATGGGATACAGGTTTGCGTCGAAGATAAATCAGCTCTATCTATTGTTTACATCCGCACGATTTCAGAATTCGACGCCAATGCCGCGACACCCTTATGGATGAGTCGCAGAATAGAAAAATGTGGCATGCGGGCGATATCGCTAGCGGTTGATATAACGAACTATGTGATGCTCGAACTCGGACAACCTTTGCATGCCTTCGATGCTGAAAAAATTGATACTTCGCTTGTTATAAGACGAGCAGGTGATACTAAATCAATGAAAACTTTAGATAATCAAGAACGCAAATTAGACAAAGATGATCTTGTCGTCGCAGATAAAAAATCAGCACTTGCACTTGCGGGTGTTATGGGTGGAGCAAGTTCAGAAGTTACAGATAAAACTTCAAAGATTGCCCTTGAAGCGGCACGGTTCGACCCAATCACAATCGCTAAAGCATCTCGCCGACATAAATTATCTTCCGAGGCATCTAGAAGGCTAGAACGGGGCGTTGATCCTTCGCTAGCCGAGATTTCATCAGCACGTGGAATTGCACTGATGATTGAACTGGGTGGCGCGAAGTACGTCGGATCTAGCACATCAGGTGAGCCGAAATATGCACCAATAGTTTCTTTTGATCCCAACTTCGTTTCGAAATATTTGGGAACGGACGTAACCCCTGCGGAAGTTGAAGAAAAACTAAAAATCGTTGGTTGTGACGTTGCAAAGAAATCTTCTTCTAATTGGGAGATAGATCCACCTTCGTGGCGATCAGATTTATTACTTGCGCCAGACCTAGTTGAAGAAGTTGCTCGGATGATTGGCTACGATCGAATCCCATCGACTCTGCCAACTGGAAAATCTGGCGCTGGGCTTTCACCGATGCAGTATCGCAAGAGGGGCGTAGCCAACTTCCTTGCAGCGAGCGGTTTCTCCGAGGTCTACAACTATCCATTTGTTAATCCACAATTTGTTGCTCAGTTGGGATTCGTCGGCGATCGAGCAAAGAGTTTTAAAATCGCAAACCCAATGTCCGAAGAGTTTCCCGATCTGCGCACACATCTTCTTCCGGGTTTGTTGTTAACTGCAGTCAGAAATCAGGGACGAGGCGCTAAAGATATTGCGCTATTTGAAATTGGTTCGGTATTTAGAAATACCGAAAAACTGCAATCACAGAGCGTCGTTGGAACTGATCGTGTCCCAGATGCGGCAACCAAAGAGAAAATTTACAAGAGCGTACCTAACCAACCGTTACATGTTGGTGGAGTAGTTGCTGGAAAACTTGCAAGCAATAGTTGGAATGGTAAAGCGCAGGACTTCACCTGGGTTGAAGCTATTGGGTTTGCGCGTTCTATCATCGAGGAGACTGGAAACGTTTCTACAACTACCAACTCTGATTTCGCCCCATGGCATCCAGGGCGTTGCGCGGAACTTAGAGTCGATGGAAAAGCAGTCGCGCATGCAGGTGAATTACATCCACGTGTGATCACAGCACTTGGTTTACCTGAACGATCTTGCGCGTTTGTTGTCGTTCTCAGTGCACTTGAATTTCCAGAGATAAAGAAATTGCAGACGCTCATTACGATGCCAGCGGCAATTCAAGATATTGCTTTGGTGGTTGATCAATCGGTTTCGTCATCGGATGTTGAATTAGCGCTACGTACAGGTGCGGGTGAATTGCTCGAAAGCATCACTCTCTTTGATCGATACGACAAGTTGGGAGATGGCAAGGTTTCATTAGCTTTCACCTTGGTATTCCGTGCAGCAGATCGGACTCTAACGGCAGAAGAGGTATCCCAATATCGCGAGAGCGCTGCCGCATCGGCCCTGAAGTCATGTGGCGCTACTGTTCGTGCATAAATATTCATAAAATTGTATAAATATACGGCTTCTGGTATGATTTTAAGATGAAAATTGGGGTAGTGGGTGCAAGTGGATATGCCGGCGGTGAATTGCTTCGCCTGCTTTCCACTCATGATAATTTTGAATTGACCTACATAAGCGCGGGCTCAAATGCAGGCGAAGAAATAACATCGATTCACCAGCATCTTTTGAGCTTCACTGGCCGTAAATTCGAGAAGACTGACATCGAATTAATCAATAAATGTGAACTAGTTTTTCTTGCGCTTCCGCATGGCGAATCAGCTTCTTTGATCGCAAATATTTCTCAGAAGATAAAGATTGTCGATCTTGGGGCTGATTTCCGCTTAGCGGATGCAACATCTTGGCAAAATTACTACGGTGGCGACTACGCCGGTCAATTCACCTATGGCCTCGCAGAAATTAATCGAAACAGCGAAAGAATCAGCAAGAGCGAGAAAGTTGCTAACCCAGGTTGTTATGCAACCGCAATAATTTTGGGCAGCGCACCTGCTATCGCAGCAAAGGTTATAGACCAGACCGATTTAGTAGTTGTCGCAGCAAGTGGAACGACTGGGGCTGGGCGAAGCGCAAAAATAAATTTGATGGGCAGTGAAGCTATGAATAACTTGGTTTCTTACAAGTTCGGAGGGGTTCATCAACATACTCCGGAAATTGAAGAAAATTTGAAGTTAGTTAATGGTTCTGATGTGAAGCTTTCTTTCACGCCCATCTTGGCACCAATGCCACGCGGAATTTTAGCGACTGTGACGGCAAAACTTGCTGGACCCCTTACTACCGAAGAGGCACATAAAATTTATTCAGATTATTACACCGGCGCACCCTTCGTCAAAGTTTTACCAATAGGTGTTATGCCACAAACTTCGGCAACTCTCGGAACCAACAATGTATTAATTCAAGTTGCTGTGGATACTCACACAAGTCGCTTAGTTATTTCAGTTGCCCTCGATAATTTAGGCAAGGGAGCTGCCGGGCAGGCTATTCAAAATGCAAACTTAATGTGTGGATTGCCGCAAGATACTGGCCTTAAGCAAATGGGCGTTAAATAATGTTTGTATTTAAATACGGCGGTCACGCAATTCCCGAGGGCGCTAGCGTTGATCCCAGCATCGAATATCTTGCAGGGCTTATTAAATCTGGTGTCAAAATGGTAATAGTGCATGGCGGTGGACCGCAGATCAATCGCGAACTTGATATCCATGGAATAACGAGTGAGATGGTAGATGGGTATAGAAAAACCACTCCCGAAGTTTTTGCGGTGGTTCAACGTACTTTAAGTGGTGAAGTTCTACGTAACTTAACGAATCAATTCATTTCACAAGGCATAAATGCCGTAGGAATCTCGGCTGGTGATGGAAATTTGATACGTGCGAAAAACGAAAAACCAGAGCTTGGATTAGTTGGTGTGGTTTCAGCTGTTAATCCAGAGCTCCTGAAGAATCTGATGGCGCAAGGTATTACACCCGTTATTTCTCCAATCGCAGTGAATTCCGAAGGAATGGGTCTGAACATGAATGCAGATCTCATTGCAGGTGCTATCGGCGGCGCGCTAAGCGCTGATGCTGTTCTCTTCTCGACAGATGTTTCAGGAATTTACCGCAATTGGCCGGATGAAACTTCGCTGATTGAATCGATTGATTCGAAGGAGCTTTCTAGTATCGCAATTAGTTTTGAAGGCGGAATGATCCCCAAGGCGCAAGCGGCGATTAACGCCATTGAATCAGGTGCTAAATCGGTAAGAATTTTTGATGGCAGAAAAGTTGCGAATGTGATTGCAGCGTTTGAGGGCAGATCCGGAACTCTGGTTTTGGCTTAACATGAAAAATAATTTGGAAGCTGGCAAACTTTGGGAAAATGGTCTGCAAAATAACTACGGCACTCCTAACATTTCACTGGTTAAAGGAGTTGGTGCGAGCGTTTGGGATGTCGAAGGAAATGAATACCTGGATTTTCTAGGTGGAATAGCCACAAATATCTTGGGTCATGCGCATCCGAAAATTGTCTCCGCGATCACCGAGCAAGCCAAGCAATTAGGACATGTTAGTAATCTATATTCACATCCTAAAGTTCTCGAACTTGCCGCAAAATTGCAAGCAATGACTGGACAAGAGAACGCAAAGGTGTTTTTCTGTAACTCTGGAGCAGAAGCAAATGAAGCGGCTCTAAAACTATCGCGCCTCACTGGTCGCAAAAGAATTGTGTCCACTATTGGTTCATTTCATGGAAGGACTGTCGGTGCACTTTCTCTAACCGGGCAGAGTGCAAAACAGAAACCATTTAAACCATTGTTGAAGAATATTGTTTTCATTCCATACAACGATATAACTGCAGCCAAAAAAGCTATTTCAAGAAGAGTGGCGATGATTATCGTAGAACCGATTCAAGGAGAAAACGGTGTAGTGGTACCTAATTTTGGTTATCTCAAAGCCCTAAGAAATCTAACTACGAAACATGGAGTACTGCTCGCGCTGGATTGTGTTCAAACTGGTATGGGTAGAACCGGAGAATGGTTTGGTTATGAAAGTGAAGGAGTTGTTCCTGACGTAATTACTCTGGCTAAAGGTCTTGGCGGCGGACTGCCGTTAGGTGCGATGATTGCGATTGGTGATTGTGCAAATCTATTTACACCCGGAAGCCATGGAAGTACTTTTGGTGGCAGTCCAATTGCCTGCGCATCCGCACTTGCCGCTATCTCAGTTTTAGAGAGTGACGGCTTACTAGCAAGAAATAAATCGTTAGAACTAACGTTAAAACTTGAACTTTCTAAGAATCCAATCGTTTCTCTCGTCAGGGGATCAGGGCTGTTACTTGGGATAGTTTTGAAAAATGAAGTCGCTAAAGATTTTGTGTCACAACTCCAAGGTGTAGGTGTATTGGCAAACGCAACTTCTGACTCGGTAATCCGGATAGCACCGCCGCTAGTTGTAACAGATGACCAGGTTGATAAATTCATTGAAGCATTTAGAAAGGTAGCGCAAACTTATGAGCGTTAAAGTTCAACTAAATTCGAGTCAGCGCCGAGCGTTGATTGCAAAGTTTATTAAACAAGGGGGAGTCGAATCCCAGAGCCATCTTGTGAAATTGCTCGCTCGCGAAGGTGTCAAAGTTACTCAAGCGACTGCAAGCCGAGACCTCGAGGATCTTGGTGCTATTCGAATCCGTGACGCAGGCGGCGAATTTCAATACGCAATTTCCAACGAAGCAACTTCTAAACCAGCGAGTGCGGCGAATTTGATTTTAAGTGTTACGGCAAGCGGAAATCTTGCAGTAGTTCGCACACCACCTGGAGGCGCACAACTTCTAGCAAGTGCTATTGATAGAAATTCACTTAACGGTTCCTTAAAGAGTGCAATTGGAACAATCGCAGGGGACGACACAGTATTGGTAGTTTCAAAAACTGCGAATGGTGGCGCTGAACTTGCCAAATCTATTTCAGTCTTCGCAACGGGAACAAAAGGGAAGAGGAAATAAAAAATGGCACTATGGGGTGGAAGATTTTCGAGTGGGCCGGATGAATCAGTAGCGGCTCTTTCCAGAAGTGTTGATTTTGATTGGCGCCTTGCCCCTTACGACATTCGAGTTAATCTGGCACACCTTGATGGGTTGATTGCTTCCGGCGTAATTGCTACAGGTAACGGCGAAGTAATACGTGCTGGACTCAAAGCGCTAGGAAATGAAATTCATAATGGAAAATTTTCTTACAACGATTCAGATGAAGATGTTCACAGCGCAATTGAACGTGGCTTGATTGCAAAAATAGGGCCAATCGGTGGCGCTATACGTGCTGGCCGTTCTCGTAACGATTTAGTTGTAACTGATTTTAAATTATATTTAATTGATCATTTGTTGGAAATCGCTGTATTAACTACTGGTTTAATCGAGGCCTTTAACGAACAAAGTTCAGCTACTTCCGAAATCGTGGCTCCCGGCTTTACCCATCTCCAACATGCCCAACCTGTGGTTTTTGGACATGAACTCGCGAAACATTCACATGCGTTACTTCGTGACCTAGATCGGATTGGTGACTGGTTAGTTCGCAATAGTTTCTCACCACTGGGCGCAGGTGCCCTTTCGGGAAGCGGATTACAACCAAATCCAGAGGCCAGTGCTATCTCATTGGGTTTTGATGGAGTTGCGGGCAACAGCATCGATGCAGTCAGTGACCGCGATTTTGCCGCCGAAGCACTTTTCGTTCTCGCAATGCTTGGTGTTCACCTTTCACGAATCGGCGAAGAATTCACACTTTGGAATACAACGGAATTTTCTTGGGTGCAGATAGCAGATGCATATTCCACAGGATCTTCAATAATGCCGCAAAAGAAAAACCCTGACATTGCAGAATTAGCCCGAGGTAAATCGGGACGAATGATTGGCAATCTAACCGCATTACTTACAACGCTAAAAGGTTTGCCATTCGCCTACAACCGCGACTTGCAAGAGGATAAGGAACCGGTCTTTGATTCAGTAGAAACTTTGTTAGTGCTACTCCCAGCACTCACGGGAATGGTTGCCACTGCCAAGTTCAATAGCGCAAATATTTCAAAAGGCGCACATTCCGGATTCGCATTAGCAACCGAAATAGCTGATTATTTGGCTAAGAAATCGATCCCGTTTGCGCAGGCTCATGAAGTAGCAGGAGCTTGCGTTCAATTTTGCGAAGGTGCTAAGAAAGAACTTCACGAACTTACTGATAACGAGCTCGCCTCGATTCATCCAGAATTAAAATCAGATCTTCGTGATTTTTTGACGGTGTCGGGAGCCATAGCCTCAAGGACATCTAGTCTCGGTACTTCTATATCAAGTGTTACGGAACAAATATCCCAACTTAGCTCTGCCACGAAAGAGGCGAAGGTCTGGATATCCAACGAGGTTGAGCGCTTTTCGGGCATGATGAAGCCATGACTTCGCAATTATTAGCAGATCTTGAATGGCGTGGTCTGATCGCGCAAACTACTGATCGAGAAGCACTTACAAAAGATTTAAATTCAAAGCCAGTGAAGTTTTACATTGGTTTTGATCCAACCGCACCAAGTCTGCATGTAGGAAATCTTGTGGTGATTCTTGTGATGCGCCGATTTCAATTTGCGGGCCACCTTCCGATTGCACTCGTTGGTGGAGCAACAGGATTAGTCGGCGACCCAAGTGGACGTAATGAAGAACGCACTTTGAATGATGAATCCATAGTTGAGGAGTGGGTGGAAAAGATTCATTCGCAGCTTGGAAAATTCCTCGACTTTAAGTCAAGTAAAAATGCTGCGGTCATGGCTAACAATCTTGATTGGACTAAACCAGTATCAGCGCTGGAATTTTTACGCGATATTGGAAAGCACTTCAACGTAAATCAGATGCTCGCAAAAGATTCAGTATCTTCGCGCTTAGAAAGTGGCGGTATTTCTTACACAGAATTCTCATATCAAGTTCTGCAAGCTTTCGATTACTTAGAACTTTATCGTCGTGATAACTGCAGATTGCAACTCGGTGGTTCTGATCAATGGGGAAATATTGTCGCTGGATTAGATCTGATTCGTAAAGTCGAAAGTGGCTCAGCGCACGCCTTCACAATTCCGTTGATGGCAAAGAGTGATGGAAGCAAGTTCGGGAAGACTGCTGGCGGTTCGGTGTGGCTCGATCCAGAGATGACATCACCATATGCTTTCTATCAGTTCTGGATAAATACTGATGATGCGGATGTTGAAAAGTATCTCAAAGTATTCTCGTTCAAAGATCATGCAGAAATCGAAAGATTGATTGAAACCGTAAAAGTAAATCCAGGCGCACGTGAAGCACAACGCGAATTGGCTCGTGAGTTAACTTCATTAGTTCATGGTTCAGATGAATGTGAGAAAGTTGAAGCCGCATCAAAAGCTTTATTTGGTCAAGGAGAATTAAAAGAGTTGGATGAAAAAACGTTAGCGGCTGCACTTTCACAATTACCGAAAGTAAGCATTAACAAAGGTGATGTAATTCCAACCTGGGTAGATCTCTTAACGGCAACTGGTGTTGTGGATTCGAAATCCGCAGCTCGACGTATCGTTAAAGAGAACGGTGCTTATTTAAACAACGAAAAAATAGTAGGCGAAGATTTTGCACCAACTAAAGAGAATCTCATTCACGGACGGTTCTTAGTGCTGCGTAAAGGCAAGCGAGATTTGGCCTCCGTAGAGATTGTTTAATAACTTCCGGCAGAGATTGTCCGATCGATAAGTTCAACAAGATTGAAAGAATTCCGTAGTTTTGCAGCCTAAAAATGAACTTTTTTCTCGGTGATAAACGTCGCATGAAAATTGGGTGATTTTGGGGCGAATCCAGCGCTACGAATTTGACCCTCGCCGAGGCATGGGCTATCTTTACCCCTCGCTTGCGAATTGGACGAAAAACCCTTTAAAACCGGGGTAAATAAGGCCAAGCAACGATATGAATTACTCAGTTTTTCCAAGCACTATGAAGGACCACCGGATTTGCTTCTCCGTGTGCCTTCCGCTAGGTTTGGCGGTCTGCCCTGCAATCGGTGAGAAATCGCCGTGACCGGAGTGCATTCGTACCTTGAGAACTCAACAACGTGCAAAAAATCAATGCCAATCGGCATATATTGGCCTGCCCCTGTTTTCAGGTGCAGAAAAAATATGCCAAATTCCTTTGTATTTCCATGACTTCGGAGCCCCTCAAAAGGCAACGGATATTGGGTACAGAAACAAAAACAATTGGTAAAAATGAAATAGCTATAAACGCTAGTTTCGTTTTTTTGCCAGATCACAACTTTCTATGGAGAGTTTGATCCTGGCTCAGGACGAACGCTGGCGGCGTGCTTAACACATGCAAGTCGAACGATGAAGTTCCTTCGGGGATGGATTAGTGGCGAACGGGTGAGGAACACGTGAAGAATCTGCC
>CAWURN010000065.1:0-19546 GCA_963924835.1 Candidatus Nanopelagicaceae bacterium
CACGCGCATTTATGGAAGGTCGCTTAAGCGAAGATCAGTTAGACGGTTTCCGCCAAGAACTTTCGCATAAAGGCGGCGGACTTTCTTCTTATCCGCACCCACGTTTGATGCCTGAGTTCTGGCAGTTCCCAACTGTTTCAATGGGAATCGGACCAATCAATGCTATTTACCAAGCCCGCTTTAACCGTTACTTACAGAACCGCGGGATTAAAGATACAAGTCAGCAAAATGTTTGGGCATTCTTGGGCGATGGTGAAGTAGATGAAGTAGATACTTTGGGCGCAATCGGACTTGCATCTCGCGAGAAGCTAGATAACTTAACTTTCGTTGTTAACTGTAATTTGCAGCGCCTTGATGGACCTGTGCGCGGTAACGGAAAGATTATTCAAGAGCTTGAATCTATCTTCGGCGGTGCCGGATGGAATGTTATTAAAGTTGTGTGGGGTCGCGGTTGGGATCCACTTCTTGCGCAAGATCGTGAAGGTGCACTCGTAAACCTCATGAACACAACACTCGATGGTGATTACCAGACATTTAAAGCTGAAAATGGCGCCTTTGTTCGCGAACATTACTTCGGTCGCGATCCTCGTACTGCAGCAATGGTTGCTTCATGGAGCGATGATCAGGTGTGGGCGCTTCAACGTGGCGGACATGATTACCGCAAATTATTCGCGGCATACACTGCTGCAACAGAAAACAATGGACGTCCAACTGTAATTCTTGCTAAAACAATTAAGGGTTGGACACTTGGTTCGCACTTCGAAGGTCGCAACTCAACTCACCAAATGAAGAAGATGACGAAAGAAGACCTTGTTCAATTCCGTGATCGTCTTCAGATTCCGCTTGCAGATGACAAGCTTGATCCGTATCTACCTTCTTATTACCGACCACCTGCTGATTCACCAGAAATGAAGTACTTAGCAGAGCGTCGCCAAGCTTTGGGTGGATCTATTCCACGTCGTCGAAGTGTTTCAAAAGCGCTAGAGCAACCAAAAGATTCTGCCTATGAATCCGTTAAGCGCGGTTCTGGAAACCAGGAAATCGCAACAACAATGGCATTTGTTCGCTTGCTCAAGGATTTAGTAAAGGATCCAGGTATCGGTAAGCACTTAGTTCCAATTATTCCGGACGAAGCACGGACCTTTGGAATGGATTCATTATTCCCATCTCTAAAAATTTACTCACCTCATGGTCAGAATTACACCTCAGTAGACCGTGAACTAATGCTTTCTTATAAGGAATCTACTTCTGGCGTGATCTTGCATGAAGGTATCAACGAAGCTGGTTCAACTGCATCATTCACCGCAGTAGGAACTTCATATTCAACACACGATGTTCCAATGATTCCGATTTATATCTTCTATTCCATGTTTGGTTTCCAACGCACCGGCGATGCTTTCTGGGCTGCTGCAGATCAGATGGCACGTGGATTTGTAATCGGTGCAACAGCGGGACGCACGACGCTTAATGGTGAAGGCTTGCAACACGAAGATGGACATTCACATCTTCTGGCTTCAACCAACCCAGCGATTGTTTGCTATGACCCAGCCTTTGGTTACGAACTTGGGTACATTGTTCGTGATGGTTTGAAGCGCATGTATGGTGAAAACAGCGAAAACGTTTATTACTACCTAACTGTTTACAACGAGCCATATGTGCAACCAGCGCAACCCGATAATTTAGATGTAGATGGATTGCTAAAAGGAATTTATCTCTACTCCCCTGCGCAACGCCGAAAGAAGAAAGTTCAACTTCTCGCATCTGGTGTTGCAATGAACTGGGCCGTCAAAGCACAGCAACTTCTCGCAGAAGATTGGGGTATTGCAGCAAATGTTTGGTCTGTGACTTCATGGAACGAACTTCGACGCGATGGTCTTGAAGTTGATCGCCATAACTTATTGAATCCTGGTGATAAAAAATCTGCTTACATAACCAATAAATTACGTGGAGAAGATGGTCCTGTTGTTGCGGTTAGCGATTTCATGCGCGCAGTCCAAGACCAAATTTCTCCTTGGGTTGAACAAGATTTCTACTCACTTGGAACCGATGGTTTCGGATTGTCAGATACTCGCGGTGCGCTTCGACGTCATTTTAAAGTTGATGCAGAATCGATTGTTGTTGCTGCGCTATCAAGACTGGCTGAAGCAGGAAAAGTAAAAGCCAAGGTAGTTCAACAAGCTCTTGAGAAGTATCGGCTAAATGACATCAGTGCTGCAGATCCTGGAAATACCGAAGGTTCTGGCTGAAATTAATCTTTTGTAGCTTTGCCAAGGTAGGAAAACTTTGCTGTGGCAAGCAACATTAGTGCTGGAATTAGCATTGCAACTGTTACTGATGTGGCTTGCGCAACCCACGCAATTATAAATTTTGCAACAAATGTTGCAATCACTTGAGTAAGTCCAATACGAGCAACAACAACACTGCTCGGAAGCGAAGAATTTCTGAAAGAAATTGCAAATAACGTTGGTGCCAGAATCGAAGACCCAAAGCCGGCAAGTGCAAAACCGACTAGAGAAACTATGAACCCCAAAATTTGATTTGTATTCGATAGCCAGGTTCCAAGTGAGATGCAGAATCCGAAACCCACACCTCCCAAGATTGGTAACTTGGAAATTAATTGACGCTCACTAAATCTTGCGGCAAGCCGTTTGGCATTGAATCTAACAATGATCATCGCGCCAATAAATACCGCATAACCCCAGATACTTGCCGAAGCGCTCATCTTCAAGGTGTCTTTTGCATAAATTGCCGACCAATCTTGAATCGAGAATTCGGCCTGCATTGCAAGAACCATTGCTAAAACTATTACTGGTTGGAAACTAAAGGTTTTGGCAATTTCTTTAATTGAAAAACTTGGGAATGCATCAGCCTCTTCATTCTTGCCTATGAAATATGGTGTTGATTTGATAATGCCATACATCGTAAAAAGCCACATGACAAAAACAATTATGCCCATGTGCCAGCAAAGTGTTACAAAAGGCGTAATTACAATTGCAAGCAAAGAAGTTATAAGAGCACCGAGGCTCCAAAGCCCATGAAGTTTGGGCAAAATTAATTCGCCAACCTCTTCCTGTCGATGGATTGCTTGCGCATTATTCGCGATATGAAAAGAAATCCAACAGAAAGAAGCAAAAATATTAAGGAGTAAAAAACTATTGGGGTTGTGCATATGTGGAAAAAGCCCAAGCGAAAGAAATAACCCAGTAGATCCCAACGCAACAATTGGTTTTATTCCATAACTGTGAACCCAGTTACCAACAAAAATAAATGCAAGCAAACTGCCGATTCCACCAAGGCTTAGTAAGGTTCCGAATGTGCCGTTATTGACGCCAAGTTGATCGCGAAGTTCGGGGAATCTTGTGGCGATTGCCATGCCACCAATACCGAAAGGCAAGAAGAGATAGTTCAAGGCACGACGTTCTACCGTAGAGAATTTAGATTTCAATAGAGAGCACTCGCTAACTCTTTACGTGCCGCAATTAAATCTGGGTCAGAAGGATCCACTAGTGCGAATAATTGTAATAAATGTTCACGGGCGACTTTCTTCTCATCGCCCTCGCTTGCCTTAACGAATCGAATCATACGAGCAAAGGCCGCTTTATTTAATCCGCTGGCGATTTCTACATCTGCGGCTTTTAATTGAATTGTGATCTCATTCGGATTTGAACCGGCAAGTGTCATAACTTCATTTGGGTCTAAGTCTTTAACTCGAATAATTAATTCAGTTTGCGCTAAGCCAAGTTTCGCTAACGCGTCACCCGGTTTACGAGCAAGCCACTTTTCGTATTGGGCTTTAGCGCCTAGAAGATCACTCTTTTCTATGGCTTCCATCGCCGCAATTTCTTCTGGCTCCATAGGAGCTTCCACCAGTTCAGATTTTGCGAGTGGTTGGCCAACGCCGCGTTCAGCCGCAAGCCCAATTACTTTATCTATTACTAATCTGATTTGTTCTGGCGTTGGCACCGCTTCAAATAGCGGAACCATTTGTTCTTGAATAATTGCAATTGCAATCGGCACTGATTGAATTTGTAGCGCCTGCGCGACTTGAACTTCGGCATCAACATTCACAGTTCCTAAAATCCAGGCAGGTTCACCATTTTCAAGTAAATCGGCCTCATGATATTTGCCCATGACTTCTAATAGTGAAATCGCTTGCGTGCTTCTGGGCGACCAACAAATAAGTATTACAACTTTTTGATTAGATGCTGGAAGTATTTCAGCGATTAGATTCTCTTGATTAATTGCTATTCCAGGAGTCGCAACTGCTTCTTGCGCTGGCTTCCCTAAGCTACTTAAATCTACTGCGCTGGCAAAGTTCTTTGGCAGCGGGGGCAAACTCATGCCGTAATCCTACATAGATTTAGCAGTAATTATTTTGATGGCGGTTCGTGAATCCCAGGAACCGTAACTCCGACATATGTTCTAAATGGCAAGATATTTTCGATGTAATCCTTGGTTGCAAAATCCAGACCTAAATCATGCCCAGCTTGTTCGCCTAAATACCAGCGATGTTCCAAGATTTCATGGAACATTTGTGTTTGTTCAACTCGATCTTGTAATTCACTCGGAACTTGATTCATTACGTGATGATAGGTATCGCGAAGCCATCTGCGTGCGGTGTCATGGATTGGTGGCTTAGGGGTTGCTTCACGACCACGGAAACGATCGAATGATGCAAGCAATCTCTTTGCTTGAAGTTCTTCGGCTTGAATACCCAACAGGACAAGTAAGCGATTCTGGTGATATCCGGCAGCAACAAGTTTTGGCTGAAACTTTAATTCACCCTTATCGCCATTAATTGATACTTCTACCTCTTCAACTGCAAAACCTAAATCCTGAAGTTGACGCATTGCACCTTCTACTGCGTGACGATCATTTGGATCAAGAATTTGCGGTTCGCGAAGCGTCTGCCAAAGTCTGCGATATCTTTTAATCACACCTTCACTTGCTCGAACTGGATCCATATCGGCTGTCAGCACGCCAGCAATCTTCAAATCTTCAAGTTCTGCTGCGACGTTAAAGAGTGAAATATCTAAGTCATGCTCGCGTTGGCCATCGGTAAGGCGGGTTTGAAATTCACCAGTTTCAGCATCAACAAGATATGCCGCAAATTGATCAGCATCGCGACGAAATAAAGTATTTGAAAGTGAACAATCGCCCCACCAAAAACCAAGAAGATGTAGTCGAACCAATAACAAGGCCAGTGCGTTTGCCATGTTCGTGATTTCGTGGGGTGTGATTTGCCCACTGAGAATTACTCGGTACGGTAGCGAGAACGGTAGATAGTGTGTGACCAGCGCAGCCGGCAGATCCTCGCCTTGCTTGTCTTTACGGTTTTCAATTACTGCCACCGGTTCAACGCATGGGGCTTCTCGGTTATTTAATTCTCGAAGAAGTGCGTACTCCCTATTTGCGAATTCCGGAACGGTCTCTTTGATTGCGAAAATAGGGGAATCATGGTTCTCATTAACTTTTATCAACCGGACAATGTGTCGGGAAATACCACGCATATCCGTAAGCGAGGAATCTTCGGGCCACTCTTCCAGCTGCTTTGACCATGGCATTTGAGCAAGAGATGACATCTCTTCTGCAAGTCCAGTTATTCGTAGGTCAGCCACGAGGCTATTCTCTCCTATTTTTTCTTAACGCGACGTTAAAATAAGGCTATGGCAAAGTTAAAACCAATCTTAAAGCGACCTTCTCTCTCTAGAAAAAAGAAGGCAGTTGCTCCTGAAGACTTCGGAAAAATCGGAGAACGGCTAAATCAATCTCACCCCTTCTACTTTGGATTCCTTGCCGCATCTGGCGCCATAATCGCCATCACATTATTGCGAGCTTTCGCCTCTGCTAGCCAAGTATTCGTTCTAATCATTATCTCACTTTTCTTTGCCATGGGACTTAATCCAGCAGTTCTGTTTATAGAACGTCGAGGGCTCAATCGAAGTAAATCTGTCGCAGTAACAGTTTCAACAGTTGTTGCTTTTGTAGGTCTTTTTATTTGGGTCGCTGCTCCGTTAATAATTGATCAAGTAAATGCCCTGATAAACAATGCGCCACAATTAATTTCAGATTTAAAGAGTAATTCAACTATAAATCAACTAAATATTGATTATGGAATAGTCGACACAATTCAGGAAAAGGTTCAATCATCGATTAAAGATGGAAAGTTTGTAATCGGAGCATTTGGCGGAGTCCTTGGTGTCGGAAAGGCGTTTATCTCTGGGATTTTTTCAATCTTAACGATATTAGTTCTGACTCTGTATTTCCTTGCCGCACTGCCTACGGTTACCCAAGATGCTTATCGACTTGTTCCTGCAAGCCGCCGCGAGCGAGTTGCAAAGATTAGCGATGCGATTATCTTCAGAGTTGGTGCCTTCGTTGGTGGCCAAATTACGATTTCATTTTTTGCCAGCATATTCATATTGATTCTTGGCTTCTCACTCAATCTTCCTTATAAATTCGCTCTGGCTCTTGTGGTATTCGTATGTGGATTGATTCCACTAATCGGTCATTTCATCGGAATAACAATAGTTACGATCATCGCACTAACTGATTCACCACTTATTGCGGTCATAGCATTCATCGCATATGTCGTATATGTTCAATTTGAAAATTATGTATTAACTCCAAGAGTCATGAAACGTTCACTTTCAATTCCGGGGCTAGTAACAATTATTGCGGCTCTTATTGGAACATCCTTGCTAGGTTTGGTCGGCGGAATATTGGCGGTTCCGATTGCTGCTGCAGTGTTATTAATCCTCGAAGAAGTTGTTTATCCGCAGGCTGATAAGAGTTAATTTTCAGTTGGAAGCGGTAACTTTTCTGGTGCAATTAATCTAACGATTTCAGTCAGGACCCGATAAACAGCAGGTTCCCCAACCCAGAGATGCTTTGCTTCATCTACATTTATTAAATTGATTTGCGGAATTATTTTGAAAGCTGCTGCGGCTTCTTTAGGTTTTAAATAGTCGTCACGTTCTGGAATAAGTGCGATAATGCTTCTTCCATCTTCTGCCCAAAATTCGAGGTCACCTCTTTCAGAAGTTCGAAGTGGTGGGCTCAGTAAAATTAAACCTAGGATCCTAGGATCTCTCGCATACTTAAGTGCTAAATCTGTTCCGAATGACCAGCCGAGCACCCAGAGTTTTTCAACTGCCGCTTCATTAAAGCAATAATTAATTGCGGCTTCGACATCGTGCTTTTCAGTGATTCCCCCACCAAATGTTCCATCACTAGTTCCTGCTTCAGAAGTTGTTCCTCTGGTGTTGAACCGAATGATCTCTAGCCCAGCCATTTCCGGCAAACGGTTGGCTGCTTTCTTAAGAATGTGGCTGTCCATCATGCCGCCAGCTGTTGGGAGCGGGTGCAAGCAGAGAACTGATGCGATTAGATTTCCGATTGGAGTTGCCACTTCCCCAATTAGATTTAGCCCATCAGTAGTTTTAATCGTGATGGACCGGCGATTAGCCGGCAACACAGTGCTTGGGCGTATTAACTCTGACACAAAATAAGTTTAGTCTTATGCAATGGAAACCATTACATCTTCGAGCTTTGATAGCCACAATCCGGTCGATGGCGCAGTTCTTGCTAGCTATCCCAATACTTCGACAGCAGATGTAAACGCTGCGGTAAATCGTGCGCGTGCCGCGAGTTTGGCCTGGCAAGCACTTGGTTTTAGAGGTCGCCGTAAAGTTCTCTTAAAGTGGGCAGCTGAAATCACAGAACAAGTCGATGAGATTGCAGAAATTGTAAGAGCTGAAACTGGAAAACCAATAAGTGATGCGACGCTAGAAGCAACTCTCGCACTTGGACATTTAGCATGGGCAGCAAAACATGCGGAAGGCGTTCTTTCAAAACAACATCGGCCTTCTGGTTTGTTGATGTTCAATATGAAAACTAGCGTTACGAGAGTTCCAATGGGCGTTGTTGGAGTAATTGGGCCATGGAATTATCCAATCTTTACTCCAATGGGTTCGATTGCATATGCACTTGCCGCTGGAAATACTGTCGTCTTTAAACCAAGTGAGTTCACACCTGGTGTCGGACATTGGCTTGCATCTAGTTTTGCAAATATTGCACCCTTCGCAGATATTTTTACCTGCGTGACTGGATTACCTGAAACCGGAAAAGCACTGACTGAATCAGCTGTCGATAAAATTTCATTTACTGGTTCGACTAGGACTGCGAAAAAAGTTGCAGCTGCTTGCGCCGAACGGATGGTTCCGGTTGTTCTCGAATGTGGTGGCAAGGATCCAGTGTTGGTGGCAGCTGATGCCGATATTGATCGTGCTGCGGAATATGCACTCTGGTCTGCGATGTCTAATGCTGGCCAAACTTGCATTGGTACCGAGCGCGTTTATGTTGTTAATGAAGTTGCCGATGAATTTATTGCAAAAATTACGGAACTCGCAAAGCAAGTTCATCCAGGTAAAGATGGAAACTATGGCCCAGCAACAATGCCATCTCAATTAAAAGTTATTCAGAGCCATATTGATGATGCGGCAGCAAAGGGTGCAAAGTTTGTTATCGGTGGCGTTGATTCAGTAAAAGCGCCATTTGTAGAACCAGTAATCATGATTGATGTGCCAGAGAATTCAACTGCGGTAACAGAGGAAACTTTTGGTCCAACACTTGTTATAAATCGAACTGCTGATATGGCTGAAGCGATTCGATTGGCGAATGCAACTAGATATGGGCTTGCCGCATCGGTTTGGTCGAAGCGAAATGGCGAAAAGATTGCATCCCAACTTCAATGTGGAATGGTCTCCGTTAACTCAGTAATTGCATTTGCTGCGATTGCATCTGTTCCATTTGGTGGCGTAAAGGACAGCGGTTATGGGCGAATACACGGTCCAGAAGGCTTGTTGGAATTTACCTATCCAAGAACAGTTGTTAAAACTATTTTTAATATTCCAATTGTTTTTACAACTTTTAGTCGAACTAAGTTTGCCGATAAGTTTATTAAAGTTGCAATAAAGACTCTGCACTCCAAAGGAATTGGTTAAATAGGTATTGGCTAGTAACGCGGGCCACCCTTAGATTTAAGTGTTCTAGGCTTGCGATCATTTCGTTTTGTCCAACAAACCGTATGCCAATGTCTGCGTGATTCCACATCTTCTTCCAGCCATGCAACAGTGTGTGGGGTTGCAGTTGGAATTAATTGATCACATCCAGGACAGCGATATGGTTTTGTTGAAGTAGAACCAGTTATTCGACGGACTCGATAAATACCTTCAGAATGCTCTTCAACGCTTTCACTGGACAGAGAAACGTGGCGCTCTTCTTCGCTGTCTGCAGCCCGTTTTTGGGACCTCTTGGGATGGTTTCTACGCGGACTCACAGCCTTATTCTCTCGCGTGCATTCCGATAATCCCAACTTTTAGGGCAAGATATTGGAGTGGTAAATGAATTAGCTGGAGTTGCAATATCAGTTCGTGGGCTTCGAAAGACGTATACCTCGAAAGCCAATGGCCCTAAAAATGCAGTGGCTGGTATCGATCTTGATGTAAAGGCCGGTGAAATCTTCGCAATCCTGGGTCCAAACGGCGCCGGCAAAACAACCACAGTCGAAATCCTTGAGGGCTACCGAGATCGCGACGGTGGCGAAGTCAAAGTCCTTGGCCAAGATCCTGCGAAACTTGGAAACAATAATTGGTCTTGGCGAAATCGAATTGGAATCGTTCTCCAATCAACTAATGATTCGCAAGATTTATCTGTTTCTGAAACCGTAAATCACTTCGCAAATTACTATTCCAATCCACGTGATCCAGAAGCCGTAATACATGAAGTTGGCTTAGCCGATAAAGCAAAGGCTCGAATTCAGACTCTTTCAGGTGGGCAACGTCGACGCTTGGATGTTGCGCTGGGCATCATTGGAAACCCTGAGATTCTCTTTTTAGATGAACCAACTACCGGCTTTGATCCAGAGGCTCGTCGTGCATTCTGGGATTTGATTCGTAAGTTGCGCGATGAAGGCACAACTATTTTATTAACAACGCATTACTTAGATGAAGCTGAAGCCCTGGCTGATCGTGTTGCGGTAATTGTTGATGGAAAAATTATCGAGGTTTCCACGCCCGAGAACCTCGGTGGACGCAATACTGCAAAAGCCCGAATATCTTGGCTTGAGAATGGCGTTAAGCAAGAGCTTGAAAGTGATTTCCCGGCTGCCGAAGTAGCAAAACTTTCGAGCAGATTTGGTGGCGAAGTTCCAGAGCTAACCGTGATTCGACCATCACTTGAAGATATTTATTTGAAAATGATTGGGCAAGCATGAAACCAAACATCATAAAAGTTGGTTTCCTTCGCGGCGGCCTAGAGATAAAACAATTTATGCGACAGCGCGAATCTGTGGTCTTCACACTTTTGTTTCCAGTTATGTTGTTATTTATTTTTGGCTCAGTCTTCAAAGGCGATCTCGCGCCTGAAGTTACTTTTACCCAATACTTTGTGGCTGGCATGATTGCATCTGGACTTGTTAATACTGGCTTTCAACAACTTGCAATTATGATTCCAATTGAACGTGATTTTGGAACTCTAAAACGCCTCCGTGGAACTCCGGTCTCTCCAATTTCATACTTCATAGGTAAAGCTGTTCTGGTATTTGTCGCGATGATTGTTCAAGTCGGCGCCTTGATGGGCTTTGGAGCTGCGCTCTTTGGTTTAGATCTACCAAACACAACCGAGAGATGGCTTCGTTTCGCTTGGTTGATACTTCTAGGAAGTATCTGTTCCACAATTTTAGGTATTGCGTTCTCGGCTATTCCAAAGAATGGTCGTGGCGCATCCGCTGTCGTTTCCCCGATTGTAATTATTTTGCAATTCTTTAGCGGTGTGTTCTTTGTCTTCTCAACCCTTCCACAGTGGATGCAACAATTTGCTGCACTATTTCCACTCAAATGGCTTACTCAAGGAATGCGTTCGGTATTTCTTCCCGAAAGTTTTGCTACACAAGAAGTTGCCAAGAGTTGGGAAATCCCGCAGATCGCAATCGTTCTGCTCATCTGGACCGTTGTTGGAACGATCTTGGCTTTGAAAACATTTAAGTGGTCAGATAAATGAAGAAACTGATCGCACTATTTATTGCGGCCTGCCTTATAGCCCCAGTGCATGCAAGCGCCGCAACAACTAAGCCAACTCCTAAGCCAACCGCTTCAAAAGCTAAAGTCGCAAAGAAGCCTGTAGTAAAAAAGAAGAAAAATTTCCCAACAAAGAAGCCGCTGAAGTGGCCACCACCAGGTTTCGAAAAGCAGGGTGTTCTCTTTGCGAAAACAGCCACACCAAAAGAGCTTCTAATTGCTGGCACTGAGAACAAATATATCCAGAAGAACTTAATTGAGTTTTGTGACAAGGTCGCTTGCTTAGGCATTTTTGTGGGATCAGAAACTGGATGCGATTGGTGGGAGATAACATCAAATGTCTTAGGAGTAGATCCTGCCGATTCAACCCAGAGAATTATTTATGGATCTCTAACAACTTTGGTTGCAGGTTCAAATGCAAAGACAATTAAAGCAATTTTGCTGGTAAGCGATGAACCGATAGCGGATGGTTTAGGAATCGGTAATTACACCGCAAATTGTCGTTCTGGTCCCCAGATCGGAAAGATTCCAAGCAACACCTATACCAAGAGCCCTACAAGAAGTTAGCGGTTTGCTCCTGGAACCCAGAGCACATCGCCCTTGGGTTTATTTTCAAAACGAGCCAATACAAATAACAGGTCTGAAAGTCGGTTCAAGTACTTAGCAGTTAAAGAGTTAACTCCACCACCGAATTGGTGAATTGCATGCCAAGTATTTCGTTCCGCTCTACGAGCCACTGTTCGCGCAACATGCAACAGCGCAGCGGCTGGAGTTCCAGATGGCAGAATAAAACTACGCAAAGGCTCTAGATCTTTATTGTAAAAATCTATCTGCTCTTCTAAATATGTAACCTGGGATTCAATAACACGAAGTGGTTCAATTTTTGGATCATCAATTACTGGAGTGCAGAGATCGGCGCCAACATCGAATAAATCATTTTGCACGCGAATTAGTAATTTAACTATCTGTGGGTCTGCAATTTGACCTAGGGCTAGAACAACTCCGATTGATGAATTCGCTTCATCGACAGTTGCATATGCTTCTAATCGCGGGTCATTCTTTGAGGTTCGGCTCATATCCCCAAGAGAGGTAGTGCCATCATCGCCGGTTTTTGTATAGATACGCGTTAGATTTACCATGGGATGAGCCTAATTCACTCACTACGATAAGACCACTTGAAACTAGGAAATCGGAGGTGTTCACTATGGAAAATACGAATGAGTATTTCCAAGTTGTAGGTGGGGCCCGCCTTTCTGGCGAAGTTACAGTTTATGGCGCAAAGAATTCAGCTCTCAAATTGATGGCGGCATCCCTCTTGGCTGTTGGTGAAAGCACGATTGAAAATGTTCCAGATATTGCCGATGTTCATATCATGGAAGAACTTCTGACTCGCCTAGGTTGCAAATGTGTTTACGATCGAAATGCGTTGGCCATGAAAATTTTGGTACCGGAAGTCCCCGGCCATCGCGCAGATTATGATTTGGTTCGCAAAATGCGGGCATCAATAAATGTTTTAGGTCCGCTTGTAACTCGCGTTGGTAAAGTTGAAGTTGCACTGCCCGGTGGCGATGCAATTGGATCTCGAGGAATTGATTTTCATATCAAGGGCCTGATTGATCTTGGCGCAGAGGCGCATTCAGAACACGGATATGTAATTGCAACTGCCCCTAATGGCCTTACTGGTGCCGCAATCTCACTTGATTTTCCAAGCGTCGGTGCTACCGAAAATATTATGACCGCGGCAGTTCTTGCTAAGGGCGTAACAACTATCGATAACGCTGCGCGTGAACCTGATGTAGTTGACCTTGGCGAATTCTTAATTGCGATGGGCGCGATGATTGAAGGGCTCGGAACACCTGTAATAACAATTACTGGCGTCAAAGAATTAAAACCAACCACCCACGCAACGCTAACTGATCGAATTGTTGCGGGCACTTGGGCCTTTGCTGCAGTTATGACACAAGGCGATATAACAATTCATGGTGGTCGACCAGAACATTTAGAAGTTCCGTTAGATAAGTTAGTCGCAGCCGGCGCTGTTATTACAACAACACCTGATGGCTTCCGCGTTCGCATGGACAAGCGTCCTGTTGCAATCGATATCGCAACACTTCCCTACCCTGGCTTTCCTACTGACTTGCAGCCATTCGTTATAACTATGAATGCAATTGCTGAAGGAAATTCAATTGTTACTGAGAATGTTTTCGAAGGTCGCTTTATGTTTGTAAGTGAACTGCAGAGACTTGGTGCTGAAATCCATGTCGATGGCCATCACGCCTCTATAACAGGTAAGAAACAACTATCAGGAGCTCCTGTGGCTGCTACAGATATCCGTGCTGGCGCCGGCTTAGTTCTCGCAGGTTTAGTGAGCGAAGGAATTACAACAGTAGAAGATGCATTCCACGTTGATCGTGGGTATCCAGGTTTTGTTGAAGCTTTGTTATCGCTTGGCGCTAAAGTTTCGCGCCATATTTAAATTATTTTCTAATCGGTAGATTCGCCGAGAATTGATACTCGGTTATTTGAAACAGAGATAAAGCCACCGTGAATATTAAAATCTTGGGTGGTTCCATCGGCAACTTTGATGCTTACTTGACCATCAACTAGAACTCCAAGAAGCGGTGCGTGACCCGGCAATACACCGATGTCACCTTCTAGTGTGCGAGCCGAAATCATTTTCGCCTCGCCAGACCAGACCCGCTTCTCCGGAGATACAACTTCAACAGTTAAGTTTGCAGACATTTGAATTATGCCTTAGCCAATTCTGCTGCGCGCTTTTCAACATCTTCCAAGCCACCGCACATGAAGAATGCTTGTTCTGGAACATGGTCATACTTTCCATCTGCAAGCGCTTCGAATGCGGAGATTGTTTCAGTTAGTGGAACGAATGAACCATCGATACCAGTGAAGACCTTTGCCACGAATGTGTTCTGTGACAAGAAGCGCTGGATACGACGAGCACGTCCTACAAGAATGCGATCTTCTTCTGACAATTCATCAATACCAAGAATTGCAATGATGTCTTGCAAATCTTTGTAACGCTGAAGGATTTGCTTCACGCGGTTAGCAACACGGAAGTGGTGCTCGCCGATGTAACGTGGATCCAAAATACGTGATGTTGAGTCAAGAGGATCTACCGCAGGATAGATACCAAGTTCGGAAATTGGACGAGACAACACTGTTGTTGCATCCAAGTGTGCGAATGTTGTGTGTGGAGCCGGGTCGGTGATGTCATCTGCAGGAACATAAATTGCCTGCATCGAAGTAATCGAGTGACCACGAGTTGAAGTAATGCGCTCTTGTAATTGACCCATTTCATCGGCAAGTGTTGGTTGGTAACCCACTGCAGATGGCATACGTCCAAGAAGTGTTGATACTTCAGAACCAGCTTGTGTGAAACGGAAGATGTTATCGATGAATAGAAGCACGTCTTGCTTCTGAACATCTCGGAAGTATTCCGCCATTGTTAGCGCTGAAAGTGCAACGCGAAGACGCGTTCCAGGTGGTTCATCCATCTGGCCAAAGACCAATGCGGTCTTATTGATAACGCCGGTCTCGGTCATTTCCAAGAACAAGTCGTTTCCTTCACGGGTGCGCTCTCCTACGCCGGCGAATACAGACACACCACCGAAGTTTTCAGCTACACGATAAATCATTTCTTGAATCAAAACTGTCTTACCAACACCAGCACCACCAAATAGACCAATCTTTCCACCGCGAACATATGGAGTTAGTAGGTCGATAACTTTGATACCAGTTTCGAACATCTCGGTCTTTGATTCGAGTTGATCGAATGCAGGTGCTGTGCGGTGGATTGGCCAACGCTCTTTAATATCTAGTGAAGATGTAGGAACATCTAGTGATTCGCCAAGTGTGTTGAACACGTGGCCCTTTGTAACGTCACCAACTGGAACAGAGATTGCAGCGCCTGTGTCTGAAACAAGTGCACCGCGAACCATGCCGTCGGTAGGTTGCATCGAAATCGCGCGAACCAAGTTGTCGCCAATGTGTTGTGCCACTTCGAGTGTAAGCATGCGCTTCTCACCGCTGAGTGTCACATCAATGTGCAACGCATTGAAGATCGCTGGCATCGAATCGGCTGGGAATTCAATATCCACAACCGGACCGATAACGCGTGCTACGCGACCTGTTCCTGTTTTTGTTCCTGTTGACATCATTCGCTCCCTGCGCTGGCTGAGGCAAGCGCATCTGCGCCGCCGACGATTTCACTGATCTCTTGCGTAATTTCAGCTTGACGGGCTGCGTTAGCAAGACGGGTTAAGGACTTTATTAACTCATCAGCATTGTCAGTTGCTGATTTCATTGCACGACGGCGTGCTGCATGCTCGGAAGCAGCAGATTGCAACATCGCGTTAAAGACTCGAGCCTCAATGTATCGAGGTAGTAAAGAATTTAATACCTCCGCTGCATTAGGTTCGAATTCATACATTGGCAGTAATGTGCTTGAAGTAGCTTCGGATTCCACAACTTCTAGTGGAAGCATGCGACGCGCTTCAGGTATCTGCGTAATCATTGATTTAAATTGAGTGTAAACAATATGTAGTTCATCTACGCCAGTTGCAACTGTTTCAGAGTCTGCAACGAATGCTGAAATAAGCGCATCTGAAACTTCTTTTGCATGTACATAAGTTGGGTTATCAGAGAAACCTGTCCACGATCCAGCAATCTTGCGACTGCGGAAACGGTAATAGTTAACTGCCTTGCGGCCAACCAAATATGCCTCGGTAGCAAGTCCGCGTTCGCGAAGTGCTGTGACAAGTTGGTCGCCCTCTTTGATTGCCGCATTTGAATATGCGCCAGCCATTCCACGATCTGCAGTAATAATTAAAACCGCTGCGCGACGTGGGTTTTCAGAAGGTGTAGTTAATGGATGGTTTGTACTTAAAAATGAAGCAACCGCAGTTACTGCACGAGTGAGTTCGTTTGCATATGGAGATGAAGCAGCCACGCGTTGTTGTGCCTTGACGATACGAGAAGCAGAGATTAACTCCATTGCTTTCGTAATCTTCTTGGTCGCCTTAACCGAACGCATTCGGCGGCGATATATGCGTAGTTGTGCACCCATTTGGTTACTTTCTCACCTTTGGAACCTGGCGTGTAATCTGTTCGTTATCTTCGCCGGCTAGTGCTGCTGCTTCTGCTTCATTTACTGCTGCAGTTACAGATGATGAGAATTGCTTCTTGAAGGTATCGATTGCTTCTTGCAATGAAGCAACAGTGTCATCTGTTAGTTCCTTGGTAGCAGCAATAACTTCAAAAACCTTTGGACGTTCGCGGCCAATGAAATCAAGGAATTCTGATTCAAAGCGACGAATATCTGCAACTGGAATTGAGTCCATGTTGCCTGTTGTTCCGGCCCAAATTGATGCAGCCATACGTTCTACTGAATAAGGTGAGTATTGACCCTGCTTCAAGAGTTCAACCATTCGCGCACCGCGCTCTAGTTGAGACTTTGATGCTGCATCAAGATCTGAACCGAAAGCAGCGAATGCTTCAAGTTCGCGATACTGAGCCAAGTCAAGACGCAAACGTCCAGCAATCTTCTTAATTGCCTTTGTCTGTGCTGAACCACCAACGCGAGATACCGAAATACCTACGTTAATTGCGGGACGAACACCTGCGTTGAAAAGATCTGTTTCTAAGAAGCACTGTCCATCAGTAATCGAAATTACGTTTGTTGGAATGAATGCTGAAACGTCGTTACCTTTTGTTTCGATGATTGGAAGACCGGTCATTGAACCGCCACCAAGTTCATCTGAAAGCTTTGCGCAACGTTCTAGTAGACGTGAGTGTAAGTAGAAAACGTCGCCTGGATAAGCTTCGCGGCCCGGTGGGCGTCGTAGCAATAGCGATACTGAACGATAAGCCTCGGCTTGCTTTGAGAGATCATCGAAAATAATTAGAACGTGCTCGCCCTTGTACATCCAGTGCTGACCAATTGCAGAACCGGTGTATGGAGCTAAGTACTTGAAACCTGCTGGATCTGATGCCGGAGAAGCAACGATTGTTGTGTATTCCATTGCGCCAGCTTCTTCCAATGCGCCCTTAACGGATGCAATAGTTGAACCCTTCTGGCCAATAGCAACATAAATACATTTAACTTGCTTCTTTGGATCGCCAGTCTTCCAGTTTTCTTTCTGGTTAATAATTGTGTCGATTGCAATTGCAGTCTTACCAGTCTGACGGTCACCAATAATTAGCTGACGCTGTCCACGACCAATCGCAGTCATTGCATCGATTGCCTTGATTCCAGTTTGCATTGGTTCTTTAACTGGTTGGCGTTGTACAACTGAAGGCGCTTGAACTTCAAGTGCACGTTGTGCTTCTGCTTTGATTTCACCCTTGCCATCAATTGGACGACCAAGTGGATCAACAACGCGACCAAGGAACCCATCGCCTACAGGTACAGAGAGAATTTCACCTGTGCGGCTAACACTTGTTCCTTCTTCAATTCCAGTGAACTCACCAAGAATAACTACACCGATTTCGCGCACATCGAGGTTCAGTGCCAAACCAAGCGTTCCATTTTCGAACTTAAGAAGTTCGTTGGTCATTGTCGAAGGCAAGCCTTCAACACGGGCGATGCCATCGCCTGCCTGAGTTACGGTACCGATCTCATCGCGTGCTGCGGCTCCCGGTTGATAAGAAGCAACATGCTTTGCAAGCGCGTCGCGAATCTCTTCGGGCCGGATCGTGAGTTCCGCCATCTTTCTCTCCTTCAACTAATTCAGATTCGCGTAGTGCGAATTCTGAAACCTATTTTTTGTCTAAGTTTTGTTAAGAAACAAGCGCTCGGCTTGCCTCTGCCAATCTATTTGAAATTGTTCCATCGATTACTTCATCACCGAAACGAATTGAAATTCCGCCAAGAATACTTGGGTCGATTTCAATATTTAAATGAACAGGTTGGCCAATCTGCTTTGTAAGTGAATCTGCCAACTTCTTTGCCTGCACATCGCTAAGTGCGATGGAAGATTTAATGTGCGCGTTAACTCGGTTTCGGCGCGCTGTCACTGCATGTGAATATGCATCAATTGTCTTTTCGATACTGCGAGCACGTCGTGCTTCAACGCTGTGAGCAAGTAAATTGATTGTGCTGGTACTGAACTTTTTACCGAAAATACTATTGAGAAGCTCTTGTTTAGCAGCTGGGCTCTGCGCGCGATCGCTTAGCGCTGTTCGTAGATCTGGGTTTTCAATTAGTAATTTTGAGAATGTAAATATCTCGCTCTGAACTTGGTCAAGAGAATTACCTAGATTTGCCGCTGTAGCTTCTGCCTCAACTGCAATCTGTTCTATGGCATCTGCGATACCTGATGGCGATGACCAACGAAGTCCTGTTGCAGTTGCAAGTAGCGCAAGAACTGGACCAGTTAATGATTTTTTGAACAAATCTGAAACAAGGTCTGACTTAGAAGATGCATCTCGAGAGGAATCTGTAAGTGCGCGGCGAAGGCCGGTAGATGAATCGATTGCTACAAGTGCTTTAAAAAGCCCACTTGAAATAGCAGAAGCGTCGTCAGCAGACACACCCTTAAGTGTGTTATCTAGCGCAACACGAAGTGCGGCTAGTGACTGACGACTGCTTCCACCTAATACGATCATTACTTACTCTTCTCCAGATCATCCAAGAAGCGGTCAACAATGCGTGATTGTCGAACCTGGTCATCTAACGCTTCTCCAACAATCTTTGATGCTAGTTCTGTTGCAAGTGAACCAACTTCATTGCGAAGAGATGTAATTGCTTGTTGACGTTCAGCTTCAATTGATGCGGTTGCTGCTGCAGTAATTCGAGCAGCTTCTTCTTGTGCTTTGCTACGAAGATCTTCAATGATTGCAGCACCTTGAACGCGTGCTTCTTCACGAATCTTCTGCGCTTCACCGCGAGCATCACCTAGCTGTGCGGTGTATTGCTCAAGAGCAACTTGCGCATCGCGTTGTGCTTTCTCAGCTTTCTCCATGCCGCCTTGAATTGCTTCGGTGCGAGCTGCAAATGCTTTTTCAAACATTGGCACAACTTTGGAGCGAAGCACAAGGTACAGCAGAGTGAAGGCGATGAAGCCAACAATTATTTCTGAAGTATGCGGAACGAGCGGATTAAGCTCGGTTCCGGCTGCGCTTATGCGAAAGCTCATGGTTAGAGAACGAATGCTAGAACTAGACCAAAGAGAGCCAAAGCTTCTGCAAGAGCGAAGCCAAGGAATGCGATTGGTTGTAGAACGCTACGTGCTTCTGGTTGACGAGCTACACCGCTGATATATGCGGCGAAGATCATTCCAGTTGCGATTGCAGGTCCGATTGCTGATAGGCCATAACCGACCAGGTTGAGTGTGCCTTCCATTGTGTTGCCTTTCTGTTCGTGTTACTTACTAGCGGGAGCTAATAAGTGGGTATTAATTTTAAAACTAGTGCTCATCCGCCAATGCTCCGGCGATGAACAAAGCTGT
>CAWURN010000066.1:0-6860 GCA_963924835.1 Candidatus Nanopelagicaceae bacterium
AATTTCAACTTTCCGCGCTTCGGCATTTAGCCTTGATTGATCTATGGCCTCTTTGATAGTTTCACCAATTGAAAATGGTTGGGCCCGTTTAAGTGGGTCATCATCTTGAAGTCGGGATAAATTAATAATCTCTTGAACTAATTCCGAAAGTCTTGATGCTTCAGATTGCATTCGATTTGCGAATCTAGTAATTGCTACAGGATCATCGCTTGCACCAAGAACTGCTTCACTTAGAATCGAAAGCGCACCGATTGGAGTTTTCAACTCGTGTGAAATATTTGCAACAAAATCTCGACGAATCGCATCTAGTCTTCGCATTTCACTATCATCAAATATCAAAATAACAATCAGGCCATCATCACCGAGGATAGAAACTCGAACGAGTAAATCATGAGTTCCTGCACCAATTGGGCCACGTGGCAACTCCATTGTGACTTCTTGGGTTTTGCCAGATCTGCGAGTAGCGCGAACTAAACGAAGCATAAATTCATTATTCAAATATTGATCACGAATAATATTTAGAGTGGAAACACCATCAGAATGTTCAAGCACGACATCGCCATTACCTAGAACAATGTTTTCGGCATCAAATAATTTAAGTAAATCGCGGAGGGATTGCGGCAAAAGTCCTGAACTATTTACTTGCTCGCCACCATCACTTCGCTTGGCGTTCTTTTTATTGTTGTTTCCGAAGATCCAGGACATGTTCTAATCGTAGAAGAGTTGGTCAATTCACCCGTACCAAACCCCCTATTTATGGGCTGGTAATCCCAAGTCTTAACCTTTAGTTCAAGGCGCGTTCATATCCCTACCCCGTCGGGATGCCAGCCCCCACTATTCTTAGCCAATGCGCAACGCCTTTCACGATGAACTCGATGGCATCGGACTAACCCTCTTACAGATGGCCGGGCTAGTGAAAGTTGCCATGAACGATGCGACATTTGCACTTTTAACCGTTGACTTAAGTAGCGCTGAAAAAGTTATTGCAGCCGATGATGTAATTGATGAAATTCAACATGATTTGGATGCGCGCACAATTAACTTGATGGCCCGTCAACAACCAGTTGCTTCTGATTTAAGAACTTTAGTTACATCACTGCGCATGAGTGCCGATTTAGAACGCATGGGAGATCTTGCACATCACGTTGCAAAGCAAGCCCGAATGCGTTATCCAAATAGTTCAGTTCCAGCCGAGCTAGTTCCAACCATTACAGCAATGGGTTTGGTAGCAGACAAGTTAATCGACAAGCTCTCTTCAGTGATGGAACACCGCGACACTGTGCGCGCTCTTGAAATTGAAACTGATGACGATGAGATGGATAAGTTACATCGTGATCTAATCGGTATTTTGCTTGATGATGGCTGGCCACATGGAATTGAAACTGCAATCGATATGACTCTTCTAGGTCGTTATTACGAGCGCTTTGCAGATCATGCCGTATCTATTTCTCGCCGTGTTTATTTCTTAGTTACTGGCGAATACTCAACTAATTAAGTTCTACTTCTTTCCCTGATTCGCCACTGCTTCGATTGCAGATTTCGCTGCTTCGGGATCCAAGTACTCGCCACCTTTTTTAATTGGCTCGAAATTATCATCGAACTCATAAAGAAGCGGGATTCCGGTTGGGATATTTACGCCAGCGATATCGGTATCAGAAATACCATCGAAATGTTTAACCATCGCTCGGATTGAATTTCCATGCGCGGTTACCAAAACTGTTTTACCAGCGCTCAAATCTGCGGCTAGTTCGCCATCTAGATACGGAACCATGCGATTAACAACATCTTTTAAGCATTCGGTTTTTGGCAAATTAGAACCTAAGTCGGCATAACGCGCATCGCCAAATTGTGAATACTTATCGTTGTCGTCAATCGGTGGTGGTGGAACATCAAAAGAGCGACGCCACAATTGAAATTGTTCCTCGCCGTATTGCGCCAAAGTTTCTTTCTTATCTTTACCTTGAAGGGCGCCATAATGACGTTCGTTCAAACGCCAAGTGCGATTTACTGGAATCCAATGGCGATCGGCTTCATCTAAAGCTAACTGAGAAGTGTGAATCGCGCGACGAAGAAGTGAAGTATGAACAATATCTGGCAGCAAGCCGCGCTCTTTTAGTAATTGACCACCGCGTTTTGCTTCGCCAATTCCTTTTTCAGATAAGCGAACATCAACCCAACCAGTAAATAAATTTAGGGCATTCCATTCGCTCTCACCGTGGCGTAGCAAAATCAATTTCTTTGTCATGGCTAAATTCTATTTCCCATTAGATTAAATGTTCAAATGCTTTTAGATTTGAAAGTGATTCACCGCGTGAGACTCGCCAAGCCCATTCGCGGCGGATAGATGAAGCGAAACCAAGTTCCAGCAACGGATTAAAAGAGGAATCGGAGTACTGCAGAACCGCACCAAGAATACGATCTATTTCAATATCAGTAACTGCTGGCAATGGCAGGCGGCCAACAAGGAAAACATCGCCAAGTTCATTTATTGCAAAAGTTACCGCATACATCGAAGCGTTCTTAGTAAGAAGCCATTCGTGCACTTTATCTGCGTTCTCATCTGGTTTGCGAATAACGAAGGCATTAATACTTAAGGAATTATCGCCAACGATTAGCGCGCAATGTGTTTGTAGTTTTTTCTCACCTGGCAACGTAACCAAGAAGGTATTTGGGCTACTTTTTTCGAAATCTAAATCGTGAGATTCAAGAAACTCTTCAATAATTATGCGTGGGTCAATCATCTTTATTTGGCGACCCATAGTGAATTTGATTTTGGTTTTGATAAGACCCAGTCATAAACATCTAGAGTTTGTCTAGCAGTTGTCTCCCACCCAAACTTCTTTGCGTGATCAAGTGCGCCCATAGATAAAAGAACTCGTCGTTGTGGTTCGGCAATCAAACGCGAAATAACTGATGCCCAGGCTTTTGAATCATGGCCGTCGACCAGCGTTCCAGAAATACTATCCGATACTGCAGTACGAAGTCCGCCGACTGCGCTAGCAACAACAGGTGTTCCACATGCTTGGGCTTCAAGTGCAACAAGTCCAAAACTCTCAGAGTATGAAGGAACACAAACTAAATCTGACGCACGATACCAATCAGCAAGTTCGCTTCTAGAAACTGGTTCTTTAAAATGAATTAAATCCGGAACACCTAAAAATGTTGCAAGTTTCGCTAAGCGATCTGGTTCGTTGATTCCAGTTCCAGATGCACCACCCATAATTACCAGAGCAAGCTTTGAACGTAAATGCGGAGCATGTGTAACAAGTTCTGCAACTGCGCGAACTAAAACTTCTGGACCCTTGTGTGGCTGAATTCGGCCAACAAACAAGAGCATTATTGCATCAGGTGCAACATCTAAAATATTACGCGCGCTAGCTTTTCCATGTCCCGGAGTAAAACGTTGCAAATCTACGCCAGGTGTTACAACTTTTACCCGATCTGAATCTGCGCCATAAAGTGAAACCAAACTTGCCGCCTCAGCATCAGTATTTGCAATCAGCGCTTTTGCATTCTGCACAATTTGTTCTTCACCAAGTGCGCGAATTAACGGTTCTGGGTTTTCCCCTTCGGCAAGTGCCTGATTCTTTACCTTTGCCATCGTGTGCATCGTGTGAACAAGGGGCACGCCGGTTCGTTCTGAAATCATCCAACCAAGTTGACCGCTGATCCAATAATGCGAATGAATGATGTCGTAGAAATCATTTGGCTTACCGCGTTGGTGCTCCATGAATGCCGAAGTTAGCGCACCGATTTGTGAAGGAAGTTCCTCTTTTGTTAGCGAAGCAATAGGCCCAGCCTCTAAGTGATGGACTGTTACACCTTTTGCAATTTCGACCGCATCCGCTAACCCAGATTTATCAGCGCGCGTAAAGATATCTACTTCGACTCCAGCATTAGCCATCTTTATTGAATTCTCAATTACATAAACATTCATGCCACCAGCATCGCCAACACCCGCTTGTTCTAGCGGCGAGGTATGAACCATCAGTGTTGCAATGCGACTTTTCATTTAGAGAACCGCCCGCATTCCACCAACAATATTTGCGCCACCATAAACATTGAACGCTTCTTCTGTTGTAGTAATTCCCCACTCTAGAAGCGCAGCATGCATAATCGCACCAAATGCCCGCCAAGAACCATCGCTAATTTTAAAAACCAAGGTTCGGCCATCGCTCATCGACGCAACTTCAACTGCTTCTGCGCCCTCTTTCATGAAGAGACCAGCAACGCTCTGCATAGTTCTTGTCGTCAATCGACCGTCGCCAGCAACCATTTCTGGAAATGCCCGAGCCGCGTTCATTACTTCGACATGAACTGGGTCTTTTGAAATTGTGATATTTCTAATTGCGTTTGCTAACTCCCGCGTTGTTACTGCAAAGAGCGGTGCACCACATCCATCAAATGTTTTATTTGAAACCTTTGCGCCAACTAAGCCTTCAATCTCATTTAAAACCGCTACTTGAAGTGGATGAGCTGCGTTTAAATAAGTTTTGATATCCCAACCATTGATTACACATGTAGCAAGCATTCCGGCATGTTTTCCGGAACAGTTCATTGCTAATCGGGTTGCTGGTTTTTCACCCCACGCAATTCGCTCGACATCACCAAGTGGTTTATCAAATGCACATTGCAAATGACTTTCACTTAAACCTGCACCCGCCAAAATTTCTAGAACACCGTCTTGGTGCATCGCGGCGCCCGAATGACTGGCCTCTACAAGTGCCAACAACCTTGGTTCAAGTTTTAAACCATTTCGTACCATCGCACTTGCCTGCATGCACTTTACTGAAGATCTTGGAAAGATCGGCATATCAACCGAGCCTTTAACTTTATGAATCGAACCATCTGCATTCAACATAATTAAATGTCCGCTATGAATTGATTCGACTAATCCATTACGAGTTAATTCGGCTAAGACTTCACCTTGAAAATTATTCGACAATTTATTCCCCAGCCTGACGCTCTAAACTTGACCAGATGTGCGCTTGCAAAGTTTGACCTTCGGCAGCCATGTCATAAGCAAAAAATAATTGACCTTCAACCAATCCATAAAGACGTTGCCCGGCTGTAACAATCTTTGCCGATGGTGCGGAATAACCTTGATCCATTGCTAACTGAATTTTTGGACCATCATGAACTCCGACCCAACCTTCAGAAATTCCAGTGCTATGAGCCAATACAACTTCTAAAGTTTTATTCTCCTTCGGACGCCAGAATCCAACTTCAGAACCAGCAGGTCGCAAAATTTCGTTCTTCTCATTGATGATCCAAGAGCGAGAAAAATAATTTAAGAATGGGCGACCGTCATGGTTGAAAGTAACTTCTTGCGCGAATTGAAAGGGTTCGATTCCAGGATATTCACCCGAACCTTTGCCACGCCAAGTTCCAATAAGCCAGGCAAGGGGATAGCAATCCGGATGCACGCCTTCAGGAATTTCAAATACCATCTTTTGATTCGCCTCTCCAAGACTTAATGGCGCCACGAATTCCTTTTAGGAATAAAAATATTCCGATTAGCAACGTGACCGCAATCAATAAAACTGTGGTCGCGGTTTCCATTGCCTAAGGGTAATGCCACCAGCGAGTAGAGTCTTGCCCATGAAAAGCGTGAAGTTAGTCGTGAAAGTTATGGCCGGGTCCGATGATCCCGAACGCTGCGCACAAGCATTTACCGTTGCATCAACCGCACTTGCTAGTGGCGCCGAAGTTTCACTCTGGCTTACTGGTGAAGCCGCATGGTTTGCGATCCCTGGAAAATGTGAAGAATTCGAATTACCGCACTCTGCAAAATTAGCTGATTTACGCGATGCAATTTTAGCTGGTGGAAAAATAACGTTGTGCACGCAATGCGCAGTGCGTCGTGGAATTAATGATGGCGATCAAATTCCTGGAATTGTTATTGCTGGTGCTGCAAGTTTTGTTGAAGAAATCTTGCAACCTAATGTGCAGGCTTTAGTTTATTAACTCTTGCGTTGCAGGTACTCCTGCAGAAATCAAAGTTGCATCAATCGGCACATTACGTTTTAAAACTGCAAGTGCAATTGGGCCAAGTTCGTAATGTCTAGCAACAGTTCCAACAAACCCAATTTCTTTGCCATCGAATTCAACTTTGGCGCCGTTCTCTGGCATCGCAACCATCGAACCATCTAAGTGCAGCAAGGTCAAACGACGTGGTGGTTTGCCCAAATTAAAAACTTTTGCCACAGTTTCTTGTCCTGGATAGCAACCCTTTTTCATATGAACAGCGTTATTTAGAAAACCAAGTTCATTGGGAATTGATTTGTGATCAGTTTCGAAAAGAATTCGTGCCCGCCCTGCTGCAACTCGTTCTGCATCAAGAGCCCAAGTTCCTACTTGTAAATAATTCTGGCTAAATGCCGATTTCATATCATCGAGTTCATCATATGTGACTAGTGCGTACGGCCCACCGATTGCATCTGCGGTTCCAGGTGCACGAAGCACCGCATAATCATTTGATCGATCTGCAATTTCAACTCGCAACATAAATTTCATTTTTTCTAAGTAGGCAACTAATTCTGAAGTCTTCTCTTTTTCGGTATGAATCCAAGTGGTTGTTCCATCATCAACTAGATAAAACTGGTGGTTTATATGTCCCTGTGCATCAAGTATTAGTGAACTTACCCAGAGCCCTGGAGTTAATTTTTCAACATCCTGTGTTGTAATCGAATGCAACCAACTTAAACGATCTGGTCCGCTGACAGAAACAACTCCGCGATGTGAAAGATCTGCCCATGCAGTTCCGGCGGCTAATGCGCGCTGCTCTTGATTTGGTTCACCGAAGTGCCAAATAGCACCAGCATCTGGGCCAGCTTCAACTAATACGGCAGTCATAGTGA
>CAWURN010000067.1:0-3924 GCA_963924835.1 Candidatus Nanopelagicaceae bacterium
CCTTGCAATGTTTGATGCCGTTGCTGTTACTGGACACCATGCTGATCGTGTTGTTGAATTTGTTGACCATCTACACGAGCACTTTGTTGTCCCAACAGATATTCAAAATGCTCATTACATGCCGCCACTTAAACCTGGCGCTGGTGGCGAGATGTATGCAAAAACTATTTCCGATTTCACATTTCCAACCGGCAAAGAATGGATAAACGCATGAGTGCAGAGTTCGCAGGATTAACCGCAGTTGTAACTGGAGCCGGTTCTGGAATCGGACTTGCAACAGCCAAGATTTTAAAAGAGCGAGGCGCCACCGTTTACGGTCTTGATTTAGCCGAAGGTGGAATGTCAGGAATCGCAACCTGGGTTCAATGCGACCTCGGTGATGATTCTTCAGTAGCAAAAGCTTTTGAAGGAATTACCAAGTTAGACATACTTATTAATAATGCTGCAATTAGTGCGGTCGGAACGATTGAAGCTAACTCTTCTGAAGAATGGCTAAAGGTTTTCAACGTAAATGTTCTTGGAATAGTCCGCACTTCAAAATCTGCACTTCCGTTACTGCGTAAGAGCAAGGCAGCGGCAATAGTTAATACCTGTTCTGTTGCAGCAACTGCTGGTATTCCAAAACGTGCGGTTTATAGTGCTTCAAAGGGTGCAGTGCTTTCTCTGACACTTGCAATGGCGAATGATCATATTGTTGATGGTGTGCGCGTTAACTGCGTAAATCCTGGAACTGCTGACACACCTTGGGTGCAACGGTTACTTGCGCAAGCAGCTGATCCAGTTGCAGAACGTAAAGCGCTGGAAGCACGTCAGCCACTTGGTCGACTTGTTTCTTCAGAAGAAGTTGCAAGTGCTATCTGTTATTTGGCTAGCCCACTACAAGGTTCCACAACTGGAACTTCATTAAACGTTGATGGTGGAATGCAAGGTTTACGCATTCCTAAGTAGATTTATTTTTTTTAATTGAGCGTGGCACGCTCAAAGGAATCTAACTAATACTGACGCGTAACCGTATCTATTGTGAAGAGACAGGCATACCCTCAATAACAACATTGAGGTGCAACTGGCGCCTTGATCCAATGGAAAGGTAATAATCAATGAACAAGGCAAATCCTATTCCCCTTGGCTTACTTGGTTATGGCATGTCAACTGTTCTACTCAGCTTCGCAAATATGGGGACATACGCCGCTGGCGGAATGGTTTTCTCAATGGCAATTTTCTTTGGCGGAATTGCACAAGCAATGGTCTGCGTAATGCTTTATTCAAAGGGCGATACTTTTGGAACAACAGCCTTCGGTGGGTATGCATTTCTCTGGCTTTCATTTGCATTTATAAACATTGGCGGAGCCCACGGATGGTGGACCGTCGGAAATAAAGATGTTGGTTACTATTTACTTCTCTGGGCAATCTTTACTGCAGGGCTAGCAATGGCTTCCACAGTTGCTCCTAAAGTTCTTACAATAATTCTGCTTTTAACAATTGTTCTTCTAGGTTCATTAGGCATTGGTGCAATTACTGACAATGCATCACTATCTAAATTTGGTGGATATGAAGGAATTCTCACCGGAGCACTAGCTATTTACTTAGCCTTTGCCTTCTTAATCAATGAGACTCACGGAAATAGTAAGTGGCCAGTAGGGTCACCTTTCCGGGGATAAAAAGCTAAGTAAATTTGCCCTGCCTCCTCCGTGGCGTGCAGGGCAAATTTATTATTTCCTTATTATTTTCATTTTTCATTGCTCTTACAAAAAAGAAATCGTAGGATAATTAAATGGACCTAATCGAATTTAAGCCAACACGAGACCAACTAAATTACACATTTGGTGGGGCAGCCCCAGTAATGCGAATTAAGCCGGGAACTGCACTGAAGTTGTGGTCGGAAGATGCCTTTAATAACACTATTAACAAAGTTACTGATCTATCTAGTGAAAAAGTTGATTTACGATTCGTGAATCCTCAGACTGGTCCGTTTTATGTTGAAGGTGCCGAACCTGGAGATGCACTTGCAATTCACATAGTTGATATGAAACCAGCACGTGGACATGGCGCATCAAGCACGATTCCTTTTTTCGGTGGCTTAACTTCGACAGATAGAACGGCAATGCTTCAGGATGCCTTGCCTGATACAACTTGGATTTATGAAGTTAACAGTGCAAAAAATACTGTTGGATTTAAATCTCGCTTTGGTGATTTTTCGGTAGAACTTCCCATTGAATGCATGTTCGGAACAATTGGGGTTGCACCTGCTGGCGGTGAAGTTCGTTCCTCATTAGTTCCAGAACGATTTGGCGGAAATATGGATTCACCCGAAGTTCGCAAAGGCGCAACTGTTTATCTCGGAGTGAATGTAGAGGGCGCGCTATTTTCAGTTGGCGATGGCCATTATCGGCAAGGTGAAGGCGAAGCCTGCGGCACCGCAGTCGAAGGCGCAATGGATTCAATAATTATTGTGGATTTAATTAAAGGCGCGGCACCGGCTTGGCCTCGCATTGAAGACGATGACTTTTATATGACTGTTGGATCATCTAGGCCGATGGAAGATTCTTGGCGGATTGGGCAGGTCGAATTAATCCGCTGGTTCCAAGAGTTATACGGACTTCACCAAATGGACTCATACCAATTACTTTCTCAAATTACGAAAGTGCCTGTTGCAAACGTTGTTGATGCAAATTACAGCGTAGTTATAAAGGCTGCAAAAGAATTGCTACCAAATGTAAGTGCTTTCAAGGGTATGCATGAAAGTCTAAAAGAGAGAGCAAAAGATCTAAAGTTATAAATCCGAAACTACGAAAGGATTAAAATGGATCTAAAAATGAAGGGCATGAACGCCATCGTTACTGGTGGTTCAAAGGGAATCGGTCATGCAATTGTTGAAGCTCTAATCGGTGAAGGCGTAAATGTTGCATTCTGCGCGCGTAATGCAGATGAGGTTAAGAAAGTTGAATCCGATCTAGGAAAGAGCGGCGCGAAAGTAATTGGAACTAGTGTTGATGTTGGAAATGCAACTCAATTGACTAAATGGGTAAATGATTCTGCGAAAGCACTTGGCGGCTTAGATATCGTTGTTTGCAATGTGAGCGCCCTTGCAATCCCTGAAAGTGAAGAAAATTGGCAAGCATCGCTAAATGTTGATGTTATGCATACTGTGCGAACCTGCACCGCAGCAATTCCATTTCTAGAAAAAAGCAAAAACGCTTCTATCATCAATATCTCAAGTGTTTCTGGCCGTGAAGCAGACTTTGCAGGCGGACCATATGGAACAGCGAAGTCGGCAATCATTGCTTACACCGCACATTTAGCATTCTCACTTGCTGCGAAGAACATTCGTGCCAATACTGTTTCACCAGGAAATACTTATTTCCCTGGCGGAGTTTGGGAAAATATCGAAGGTGGAAACCCAGATCTATTTAAGTTTGCAATGGGACTAAACCCAACAGGACGCATGGGAACTCCAGAAGAGCAGGCTTATGCAGTAACTATGTTGGCTAGCCCTCGAGCATCTCGTGTTTCTGGAACCAACTTAGTTGTAGACGGTGCTTTAACTCGTGGAATTCAATTCTAAATAGTTAAAGAATTAATGGTTTGTTGATTGGCTCGCAACAATTGTTGCGGGCTAATTACTTCTCTTCAAGAATTAGTGAGACGGAATTGATGCACCATCTTTGATCCGTTGGAACTTCATAGCCTTCGCCTTCAAAGACATGTCCCAAGTGCGAACCACAATTTGCACAACGCACTTCGGTTCGAACTCGCATTCCAAGCGAGCGATCTTCTATTAACTCAACGGCATCATCTTTTGTGGGTGCGTAAAAAGATGGCCAGCCACATCCCGAATGAAACTTGGTTTCACTTTTAAAGAGCTCGTTGTTGCATGCTTTGCAACGATAACTTCCAACCTTGTCGCTGTCGGTGTATTCGCCCGTA
>CAWURN010000068.1:0-7546 GCA_963924835.1 Candidatus Nanopelagicaceae bacterium
CACGCTCTTTCACTTCGCGATAGCGGAGTAAATGTACGAGTTGGTTTAGCAGAAGGTTCAAAGTCTCGCGCGAAAGCAGAAGCAGAAGGACTTCGCGTTCTATCTGTTGCGGACGCAGTTAAAGAGGCAGACGTTGTTATGCTGCTTGCACCAGATCATGTGCAACGCCATATCTACAATGATTCAATCAAGCCAAACATTAGGCCAGGAGCTGCGTTGTTCTTTGGCCACGGATTTAATATTCGTTTTGGATATATCAAGCCAGAAGCAAATATCGATGTTGCAATGGTTGCACCAAAGGGTCCAGGCCACTTAGTACGTCGTGAGTACACAGCAGGCCGCGGAGTTCCTGTTTTGGTTGCAGTAGAGCAAGATTCAACAGGAAGCGCTTGGCCATTAACACTTTCATACGCCAAGGCAATTGGTGGACTTCGCGCTGGTGGAATCCTCACAACATTTACTGAAGAGTGCGAAACCGATCTATTTGGTGAGCAAGCAGTTCTGTGTGGTGGCGCATCACAACTAGTTCAATATGGTTTCGAAACTTTAATTGAAGCTGGTTACCAACCAGAAGTTGCTTACTTCGAATGTCTGCACGAACTCAAGTTAATTGTTGACTTGATGTACGAAGGCGGAATTGCAAAGCAACGTTGGTCAGTCTCTGATACTGCCGAATATGGCGATTATGTTTCAGGCCCACGTGTAATTGATCCAAGCGTTAAAGCAAATATGAAAGCAATTTTAGCCGATATTCAAAATGGAACATTTGCTAAGCGCTTTATTGATGATCAAGATGCTGGAGCACCAGAATTTAAGGCACTTCGCGCAAAGGGTGAAGCCCATCCAATCGAAGCTGTTGGCCGTGAACTTCGCAAAATGATGTCATGGGTTAAGGGCGACAACAAAGATGATTATAAGGAAGGTGCTGCCGCGCGTGGCTAAACCAGTTGTTTTAATTGCGGAAGAACTAAGCCCAGCAACGTTAGAAGCGTTGGGGCCAGATTTTGAAGTACGCAACTGTGATGGCGCAGATCGCGGGCAATTACTTGCCGCACTTGCTGCCGGAGTAGATGCAGTACTTATTAGATCTGCAACCAAGATGGATGCCGAAGCAATTGCGGCAGCAAAAGGGTTGAAAGTTATTGCACGTGCCGGTGTTGGTTTAGATAACGTTGATATTCCTGCAGCAACTGCTGCCGGTGTCATGGTTGTTAATGCACCAACTTCAAATATTGTCAGCGCTGCTGAATTAGCAATCTCATTGTTAATGGCATCTGCTCGCTTTATTTCACCAGCACATGCTGCGCTTCGCAATGGCAAGTGGGCACGTTCGAAGTACACCGGTGCTGAAATATTCGAGAAGACTCTCGGAATTGTTGGCTTTGGTCGTATTGGTCAATTAGTTGCAGCTCGCATGCAGGCATTTGGAATGGATGTAGTTGCCTACGATCCATATTTACAGCCAGCACGAGCAGCACAACTTGGGGTTCGCTTAGTTGAATTAGACGAGCTACTTAAGATTTCAGATTTCATAACAATTCACTTACCAAAAACTAAAGAAACAGCAAACCTAATTGGTGTTGAAGCGTTAAAGAAAGTTAAACCATCAGTTCGTATTATCAATGCCGCCCGCGGAGGCGTGCTTGATGAAGCTGCGTTGTTTGATGCGCTAACAACAGGACGCGTTGCGGGCGCAGGCCTAGATGTTTATGTGACAGAACCTTGCACTGATTCACCACTATTTACTTTAGATAATGTTGTAGCAACACCACATCTTGGTGCATCTACTGACGAAGCTCAAGAACGAGCAGGTATTGCAGTTGCAGTGTCAGTTCGTAAAGCGCTTTCCGGAGAATTAGTTCCTGATGCGGTAAATGTTAAGGGTGGCGCAATCCACGAAGATATTCGACCAAGTTTGCCACTTGTTGAAAAGATGGCACAGATTGCAACTGCAATCGCAGGGGAGCTACCTGTTTCAATGGAAGTTCAAGTTCGCGGCGATATTGCTGGACATGATTCTTCTGTTCTTGCGACGAGTGCACTTAAAGGCGCGCTAATTGCTACTGGCGCTGAAGATGTTACTTACGTAAACACCCCAGCACTTGCCGAGGCTCGTGGAATGACTTCATCTGTAAACACGGACCCAGAGAGTCCGGAATACCGCAGCATGATTTCATTACATGCAGCGCTTAATGATGGCCGCAGTGTTGTTGTAAGTGGAACTCTTATGGGAATTCGCAAAGTTGAAAAAATCATCGCCATAGATGAATTTGATTTAGATCTTGCCCCAACCGAGAACTTATTATTCTTGCGGTACACCGACCGTCCAGGAGTTGTTGGAATAGTTGGTAACGCTTTAGGTAAGGCGAATATCAATATTGCTGGCATGCAAGTTGCTCGTGATAACGCAGGTGGGGAAGCGCTAATGGCTCTAACTGTTGATTCTGGTATCACTGCAAACATTTTGGCTGACCTTAAGAAAGAAACTGGCGCGAAGTTAGTTCACACAGTTAATTTAGTTGGGTAAAAAACCATGAAGAGCTTTAATTTAGCGGTAATTGCCGGAGACGGAATTGGACCAGAAGTAGTTGCTGAAGGTCTAAAAGTTCTAGATGTTGTCTCCGCAAATTATGGCGTCACATTTAAGAAGACGGAATACGATCTTGGTGCAAAGTATTGGCACAAGACCGGGGAGACACTTCCAGATTCAGTAATGGCCGAACTTGCTAAATCAGATGTAATTCTTCTAGGTGCTGTCGGAGATCCAACAGTTCCAAGTGGAGTTCTAGAACGTGGCTTGTTATTAAAACTTCGCTTTGCTTTTGACCACTATATAAATCTTCGTCCTGCAAAATTACATCCTGGCGTTAAATCACCACTTGTAAATTCTGACTCGATCGATTTCATTGTTGTTCGCGAAGGAACTGAAGGTCCATATGTTGGTGCCGGTGGAACGCTTGCATTTGGAACAAGAGATGAGATTGCAACTGAAGAGAGCTTAAATACCCGTCGTGGTGCGGAACGAGTAATTCGTGATGCCTTTGCACGTGCCCAGAATCGACCACGTAAGAAGTTGACGTTAGTTCATAAGAACAATGTATTAACTCGCGCTGGTGGACTTTGGACTAGAACTTTTGAAGAAGTAGCTAAAGAATTCCCAGATGTAACCACAGACTATTTACATGTTGATGCCGCTTCGATGTTCTTCGTTACCAATCCTGAGCGCTTTGATGTTGTTGTTACCGATAATCTTTTTGGCGATATCTTGACCGATATCGCTGCGGCAATCTGCGGTGGAATTGGGCTTGCCGCTTCTGGAAATATAAATCCAACTGGCGAATTTCCATCCATGTTCGAACCTGTTCATGGTTCCGCACCAGACATTGCCGGCAAATCTCTTGCTGATCCAACTGCAACAGTTATGTCTATCGCAATGATGCTTTCTCACCTTGGCTTAACAGATGCCGCAGCAGATATTGAACGCGCTGTAGCAGCAGATTTACTTACTCGTGGCGATACAAAGCGCAGCACAGTTGAAATTGGCAATGCCCTTGCTGCTGGTGCTTCTGGTGCAAAATGAAAATAAATTCAAACCCTAATCCAAATCCACTTCCTGATGCAGAGCGCGATGAGAAAATTGCGGCTGGCGGTTTTGGTAAGTATTACACCGACAACATGGTCACAATTGACTGGAGCGAAGCAGATGGTTGGAGCGATGCAAATTTAAACGCATATGGCCCAATAACTTTGGATCCAGCAACTGCAGTATTTCATTATGGTCAAGAAATCTTCGAAGGCATGAAGGCTTATTCCCAACCAGATGGAAGTATTTCGTTATTTCGTCCAGACGCAAATGCGATGAGATTTGCTAGAAGTGCCGCACGGTTGGCGCTTCCAGAACTTAGCGTTGAAGAATTTATTGAGACAATCACAACTCTTGTTAAGCAAGATCGTAAATGGGTTCCAAAAAAAGTTGGCGAATCACTTTACATAAGACCTTTTATGTTTGCCACCGAAGTTGGACTCGGAGTTCGACCATCTAATCAGGCGAAATATGTTCTAATCGCAACACCAGCCGGCGCTTATTTCAATGCTGCTAATGCAGTAACAGTATGGATTTCAACAGAGTATGTACGTGCTGCAATCGGTGGAACTGGCGAAGCAAAATGTGGCGGGAACTACGCGGCTTCACTTGTTGCGCAGAAGCAGGCAGCCACAAAGGGTTGCGATCAAGTTGTTTGGTTAGATGCAATCGAACGTCGCTGGGTTGAAGAGATGGGTGGAATGAATCTTTATTTCGTAAAGGGTTCTGGGAAAGATGCCACCGTTGTTACTCCAAAATTAACGGGTACATTGCTTCCCGGTATCACTCGCGATTCAATTCTTACAGTTGCTAAAGATTTAGGTTACAAAGTTGAAGAAGTCATGCTTTCAATTGATGACTGGCGCGATGGCGTAGCTAGTGGTGAAATAACTGAAATTTTTGCCTGCGGAACAGCGGCAGTCGTTAGCGCAGTAGGCGCAGCAAAGAGCGAATTCGGAACTTGGACAACAGGGGATGGAAAACCTGGCCCAATCACAATGCAGATTCGCGAGACATTGCTCGGTATCCAACATGGAACTATCGAAGATAAACATGGTTGGAACGTGAAGGTCTGTTAAATGAATGACAACTTTCACATATATGACACCACACTCAGAGACGGTGCCCAACAAGAGGGTTTAAATCTTTCAGTGCACGACAAGTTGGCAATTGCCCGCCACTTAGATGATCTTGGTGTGGGTTTTATTGAAGGCGGCTGGCCTGGTGCAAATCCAAAAGACACTGAATTTTTCAAGCGTGCACAGACCGAATTAAAACTTAAGAATGCAACCTTTATGGCATTTGGTGCAACTCGTAGACCAAATGTTAAAGCGGCAGATGATGTTTTACTTCGCGCACTTCAAGATTCTGGCGCAGCAGGTGTAACTCTAGTTGCCAAGAGCCATGATCGACATGTTGATCTTGCGCTAAAAACAAATCTTGATGAGAACTTGGCAATGATTAAAGAGTCAATCGAATTCCTGCGTGCAGGTGGCCAGCGTGTTTTCTTAGATGCGGAACATTTCTTCGATGGTTACAAATCAAATAAGGCTTACGCACTTGAAGTTGTTCGTGTTTCAGCGGAAGCAGGAGCAGATGTAATTGCACTTTGCGATACAAATGGTGGCATGTTGCCAGATGAACTTTCCCAAGTAGTTCATGATGTCCTAACTGCCTCAAGTGCCCGCCTGGGAATTCATTGCCACAATGACACAGGCTGCGCAGTGGCAAATTCATTAGCGGCAATTGCTGCAGGTGTTACACATGTTCAAGGAACCTTAAATGGTTATGGCGAGCGAACCGGAAATGCTGATCTTGTAAGCATCATTGCAAATCTAGAATTAAAGAAGAAGCAGAAAGTCCTTCCAGAAGGTTCACTCCAAGAAGCATTTAGAATTTCACATGCAGTTGCCGAAGTAACAAATGTCGCACCAAGTGCCCGCCAACCTTACGTAGGCGTATCTGCATTTGCTCATAAAGCCGGGTTGCATGCAAGTGCGATAAAAGTTGATCCTGCGATGTATCAACATGAGGAGCCGTCTAGTGTGGGAAATGATCGCCGCATGTTGGTTTCTGAAATGGCGGGTCGAGCATCGATTGAATTGAAATCTGAAGAACTTGGTATTGCAATCGGAAACGATAAGGAAGTTGTTGGCCGAGTTGTAGAACGCGTAAAAGAGATGGAATCTCGGGGTTATACCTTTGAAGCGGCGGATGCCTCTTTTGAATTACTACTTCGCGAAGAGATTGATGGAAAGCGCGCTACTTTCTTCAAAGTCGAAAAATGGGACACAACCGTTAGCCGCGCTGCAGACAATAAAGTTACCTCAACAGCGTCATTAGTAATTTCTGCTGGCGGAAACCAGATTGAATCTCAAGGATCTGGAAATGGTCCAGTTAATGCAATTGATACCGCACTTCGTTCTGGCTTACTTAAGTTCTATCCAGAACTCGAAAAACTAGAACTAACAGATTACAAAGTTCGAATCCTTGAAGGTCGCCTTGGGACAGGTGCAATTACTCGAGTTTTAGTTGAAACCACTGACGGCACTTCAGAGTGGAGCACCATCGGAGTTCATGAAAATGTTATTGCGGCATCTGTTATGGCACTTGAAGATGCTGTCACATTCGGATTACTGCTTCAGGGAAGAAAACCCGAGTAGCCTTTAAACATGAGCGCCGAACTAGTAGCCAAATATGAAGAGCATTTGGCCTTGGTTCGAAACCTTGCTGATAATTCGATTCGCGGTTATGTAAGTGATCTTGAATCATTTTTAGCCCACATAGATAAACTTGGGATCACTGAATTTTCAGAACTTAAAATCACACATATTCGTTCTTGGCTTGCAAACCTACAATCAACTGGAATCTCTAGAGCAACGCTCGCTCGTCGCATAGTTTCAATTCGTGCCTTTACATACTGGGCAGCTAGTCAAAAATGGATTCCAACAGATATTGGTTCTGATTTAGCAATCCCAAAAGCACATAAAACCCTGCCGGAAGTCTTGAATCATTCGCAGACTCAAATAGTTTTAGATGCAATTGTGACCAAGGCGGGGGAGGATCCATCTCCGATTAATGTTAGAGATTTAGCAATGATTGAAGTTTTATATGCATCAGGAATTCGAGTATCCGAAATCTGTGGTTTAAATATTCGCGATGTTGACCTGGAACGAAATACCTTATTGGTATTGGGTAAGGGCGAAAAAGAACGAGTAGTTCCAATCGGATTACCGGCAATAAAAGCCATAAAGAATTGGCTAGCAACCGCACGTCCTGAATTTGCCAATTCAACTTCTGGCGATGCAGTTTTTCTTGGTGCCCGAGGAAAGCGAATTGATCAACGCACTGTTCGTGAAGTTGTTTATGATGCAATGGCTGCAATTGGTTCGAACATGAGCCCCCACGGACTTCGACATACGGCCGCTACTCATTTACTTGAAGGGGGTGCCGACCTGCGAACGGTCCAGGAAATTTTGGGACATTCCTCCCTCGCAACGACTCAGATTTACACCCACGTTTCACCAGAGCGCCTCAAAACCGCATATGAGCAGGCACATCCCCGCGCTTAACCAGTATTACCGGGGTAATTTGCACCCTCATTTATCCTTTAGGATTACGCCAGCACAAATCGCAAGATCTGTGACTTCACGTGTCTTATTAGTTGCAACCTCAAGTTAAAGCTAATTAACCATTTCGGTCCGTTGAAAAACGGTCGGTGACAAGACACTAGGGACCAAACAAATTGTTAGGTCATCAACCGAGTGCATTTTGCTTAAGTGCAATCTGCAAAAAAGGAGTGTGCCGCCATGGCGGTTGTAACAATGCGAGAACTTCTCGACAGCGGAGTCCACTTCGGACACCAAACACGTCGATGGAATCCAAAAATGAAGCGCTACATATTTGCTGAGCGCAACGGTATTTACATCATCGACATTCAACAATCACTTGCACTAATTGATA
>CAWURN010000069.1:0-30708 GCA_963924835.1 Candidatus Nanopelagicaceae bacterium
CTCGCAACCGCAATTTGTTCAATTAGTAGTGGCGAACAATGGTTTGTTGGAGGTTCAGGATCGGTAAGTAGTAATTCATCGATTCAAATTATCAATTGCGGTCTAAGTATTTCGATTGTTGTTCTTTATGTTCATACGGTCAAAGGTGTTTCACCTGTGTCTTCAGTGCGGATCTCAAAGAATTCAAGTAAGCGCATCTACCTAGATACATTGGCGCCTGGAGAAAATTCTGTAGTAATTCATTCAATTACTAGATCTGGCCGCGTAACTATGTTTATGCATGATCAGCGTCAGCTTGGCCTACGAAATTTCGGTTCTGACTTTATTTCACAAGGTGCGGGCCCAGAAAATCGAGTAGTAATTCCCGCAATTAACAATGTTCTTTTAAGCGGTAAAGACACTGAACAATTACTTCGAATTCTGGCACCCGGAACCGTGAAAGCAAATGTTCGGGTTAAGTTAATTTCTAGTGATGGAACTTTTGCTCCGATTGAACTGGATGACATTAATATTGAAGGTGGAAAAGTAAAAGATATAAAATTTAGGCCCGTATTGCTATCTAAGAATTTTTCTTTAGTTTTAACTTCAGATCGGCCAGTTGTCGCGGCTGTGAAGAGTACGGGAACATTTGCTGGAACGAACGAATTCACATGGTCTACATCAAGCCAACCGTTAGAAAATATCGTCATGAATTTTGGCGGCCTCCAGCCAAACGTTGCCTTCCAAGGAGAAAATATTGAAGTTGAAGTGGTCTGGACAGCCAAGAATCGTAAGGTTTATCGCAAGACTATTCGGGGCAATAACGAGAATGACATTGCAACATGGTCGCCATCTAGCGGGGTAATGACGGCAAGATTTAGCACTTCTAAGGACCAAATTTATGGTGGCGTAATCTTTAAAGAGAATACCGGTTTAAGTTCGCTTCCACTCGTAGCAGGAGCGCAGTTAGAAAGTTCTGCAATACCGATTTCTGACGCGCGCATTATTGCGCACTAGTAAATCCCAAGTTTTACTCGCTTAACGCGATAACCTCTTAGGTATGACTCGCCCACTACCTCGTGCAGCTCGCCTCTGCTCTCGCGTTGGTTGTCGGCACTTAGCGACACAAACATTGACTTACATTTATGCAGATTCAACTGCTGTGCTCGGACCTCTTGCAACATTTTCTGAACCACATGCATACGATTTATGCGATCAACATAGTTTGCGGATGAGCGCACCTGTTGGCTGGACCGTAATTAAACATGAACCAGAAGCCGCACCTGCCGGTCCATCCAATGATGATTTGATGGCAATTGCTGATGCGATACGCGAAGCTGGTTCAAGAGAGAGTGCAAGCACCCAAGATTTAACTGGGATTGAGATTCCTCCGCTTGAGTTAGGCCGAAGGGGCCATCTCCGGGCTATTCCTAATTAACAACATGTTTAACAGCGAATTCTTGGATTCAATAATCAAGGCTTATGACGTTCGTGGTCTAGTTGATTCGCAAGTCACTCCAGATTTTTCCTTTGTACTTGGCGGAGCATTTGCTCGATTTCTACAAGAGGAACGTGAACCCTCAACAATAATTATTGGAGAAGATATGCGTCCGTCATCGCCCAAACTTGCAGATGCTTTCTCTGATGGCGCCACTTCACAAGGAATGGATGTCATAAGAATCGGATTGGCATCAACAGATATGTTGTATTTCGCAGCCGGGAAATTAAATATGCCTGGAGCCATGTTCACAGCAAGTCATAATCCTGCTGCATATAACGGTGTGAAGCTATGCAAAAGCGGTGCGGTTCCAGTCGGCGAAGATTCTGGATTGCGAAGAATTAAGCAATTTATTATTGAAGGAATGCCAATTACTAATCGGCCAGTAGGCATAGAAAGTAAACGCGATTTATTAGACGAATACGTTGATTTCCTAATCGCTCTCTTCCCTGAGATTGAAGATCCAAATTCAACGCAGCGCAGATTGAAAGTTGTGATTGATGCTGGCAATGGAATGGCTGGCCACACTGCACCTGCAGTTATGTCACGTTTAAATATTGAAGTTATCCCTATGTATTTTGAATTAGATGGAAATTTTCCAAATCATGAAGCCAATCCAATTGACCCAAAGAATCTAGCGGATCTCCAGAAGCGGGTCTTGAAAGAGAAGGCCGATATCGGACTCGCATTTGATGGAGATGCTGATCGCTGTTTCTTAATTGACGAGAAAGGTGCGCTGGTTAATCCATCAGCACTAACCGGATTAATTGCAGTCCGTGAACTTAAACGCAAACCTGGTTCAACAATTATTTATAACTTGATTTCTTCAAAAGCAGTTCCAGAAATAATTGCTGAAAACGGTGGAACTCCACTTCGTTCACGAGTTGGCCACTCATTTATAAAGAAGATGATGTCAGATTCTGGTGCAATTTTTGGCGGCGAACATTCTGGACACTTCTACTTTGCTGATTTTTGGCGGGCAGATTCTGGGATGCTGGCGGCGCTCTTTGCACTAACGCAATTAGCAGCCGGCAAGAGTTCATTATCAAATCTACTTAGACCATTTAATCGCTACGTTTCAAGTGGTGAAATTAATTCGCAAGTTTCAGATGTTCCTGCGGCCATACATGCCATCCTTTCGGAGTATGGAAGTTTTGAAGTAGATGAATTAGATGGCATAACCTTGACTGGTCCAAAGTATTGGTTCAACGTTCGTGCCTCTAATACCGAGCCTTTGCTTCGATTAAATGTGGAGGGCGAAACCGAGGCTCAAATGATCAAGGCACGCGATGCTCTGCTCGCAATCATCAGGGCTAAGCGATAACCTACGCTCCTACACATAAATAGGAGTTATTCGTGAACGTTCAAACAGCTGTAAAACATGACATTGCAAACCCTGCTCTAGCAGCAGAAGGAAAGAAGAAAATTGAATGGGCAGAACGCAATATGCCGGTTTTGGCACAAATTCGGGAACGTTTCGAAAAGGAACAACCATTTAAGGGAATCCGTATTTCTGCATGCATGCACGTAACAACTGAGACCGCGAATTTAATGAGAGCGTTAAAAGCTGGTGGCGCAGAACTTGCTCTTTGTGCATCAAATCCACTTTCTACCCAAGATGACACCGCTGCAGCGCTAGTTCATGAATATGGCATCAGCGTTTATGCACGTAACTCAGTTGACCGCGATGGTTATTATTCACACATAAATGCATCGCTAGATATTAAGCCACACTTGGTTTTCGATGATGGTTGTGACTTGGTAAATACTCTTCACACAACACGTAAGGAATTGATTGATGGAATTATTGGCGGTTGCGAAGAGACAACTACAGGTGTAATTCGTTTGAGCCAGATGACTAAAGATGGCGCACTGAAATTCCCAATGATTGCTGTTAATGACACCGACACAAAGCACATGTTTGATAATCGCTTTGGAACTGGTCAATCAACACTCGATGCTATTTTCCGCTCAACAAACTCACTTGTTGCTGGAAAGACTTTCGTTGTTGCTGGTTTTGGCTACTGCGGTAAAGGTGTTGCAGAACGCGCTAAAGGTATGGGCGCCGATGTAATCATTACTGAAATTGATCCAACTAAAGCGCTTGATGCACTTATGCAGGGCTACCGAGTAATGCCAATGACCGAAGCGGCAAAATATGGCGATATCTACGTAACCGTTACCGGTAACCGCGATGTTCTTCGCGAAGAGCACTTCAAGGTTATGAAGGATGGCGCAATACTTTCAAATGCCGGTCACTTTGATATTGAAATTGATGTTGCTTGGCTAGAACAAAATGCAAAGAGCAAGAATGCCAAGATGCGCCACCAAACAGATGAATATGTAATGGCTGATGGCCGCCGCATTCTTCTTCTTGCTGAAGGTCGCTTAGTAAATCTAGGTGCCGCAGAAGGTCATCCAGCATCCGTAATGGATATGTCATTCTCCGACCAAGCGCTAACAGCAGAATATTTATTAAAGGCTGCAGCAGGTTTAGGCGCAGGATTGCATAATGTTCCAACTGAGATTGATAAAGAAGTTGCCCGTCTGAAGTTGGAAAGTATGGGATCGACAATCGATACCTTAACTCCAGCACAAGAGCTGTACCTCAACTCTTGGGAGCACGGTAGCTAATGACATTGATCATGGTCGTCGATGACGATCAAGATCTAGCAGAGATGCTTGGCATAGTCTTGACCGGTGCCGGTTATGAAGTTGATTTAGTAAGCCGCGGCGACGAGGTAATGCCACTTTTTGTCGCGCAAAATCCAGATTTAGTTTTATTGGATGTAATGCTTCCAGGATTAAACGGCGTTGAAGTATGTAAATTAATTCGGGAAAATTCGATGGTTCCAATTGTTATGCTGTCCGCGAAGGGCGACAAGCAAGATGTTGTTGCCGGGCTTGAAGCAGGTGCGGATGATTACATGGTTAAGCCATTCGATCCAGCAGAGCTTGTTGCACGCATGAAGGTTCGTTTGCGCCGCAGCATTACAGAAGTGAATTCTGAGCTCACAATCGGCAATCTAAGAATTGATCAGATTGAACATTCGATTATTAGAGATGGCCAAGTTATTGCATTGACTCGTCTGGAGTTTGATCTACTTGTGGCACTTGCTAAAGAACCAGGTCGAGTATTTACACGCGAAGCGCTTCTAAGTGAAGTTTGGGGCTATCGCCCAGCCACAGATACCAGGTTAGTTAATGTGCACATCCAAAGATTAAGATCAAAGATTGAAGTTAATCCCGAGGAACCAAAAATTATTGTTACGGTGCGAGGCGTTGGATACAAGGCTGGTGTTCCTGGAAGTTCCCAATGAAATCGCCAGTTAAAATTTGGCAATCTTCACTTGTTTACCGCGTTACTGGAACGATAGTTGCACTATCCATAATTTTAATCGCGCTCTTAGGGTCTGCTCTTTACAGCCGAGTTTCAGCAGGAATTTTTGATGAGAAACTTAAATTATCAATTTTGGATGCGCAATCAACTGCTCGTAATACTCAAATCCAATTGAGTTATCAAAGGTATCGAGATAAAGCAGCGCTAACTTTCGTATTTTCTGAAATTCTTGCACTTCCACCAAAAACCTACGAAAGTGCGGCGAAAGAGATTGCCGTCTTTTCATTCGAAAAAATAAATAAAAAGTTTAGATTTGATGGCGCATCAAACCGTTTGGATCCCAAATCAATCTCTAAGAAATTTAGAGAAGAAACTCGAAAAAACAAGGAAACGCAATGGGAGCGAACAAAATTGAAATACTTGAACGGAAAGACTGAGTCTGCGATTGTTGTTGGTCATGATTTAATAATTTCAGGTGTCGGCAAGTATGAGTTCTATGTAATCTTTAGTTTGGCCCAGCAAGAAAGAACTATGGCTCTAATTTTGAATTACCTTTGGCTCACAGGAATAGCACTAACCCTTCTAATTGGACTCACTACCTTCTTTGTTATGCGTCGCTTAATTGCGCCAATTCAAGATGCTGCTAGGGTCGCAGAAGAATTAACAAGAGGAAATCTAGATCTTCGTATGGATATCCACGGCGAAGATGAAATAGCTAGTTTGGGCTATTCATTTAATGAAATGGCGGTCTCGTTACAGCAACAAATTTCAAGGTTAGAAAATTTGTCGAAACTGCAGCAGCGGTTTGTGTCTGATGTTTCACATGAACTTCGAACCCCGTTGACAACTATTCGAATGGCATCGCAAGTTATTTTTGCTTCAAGAGAGAATTTTGAACCAACAGTCGCACGAAGCGCGGAGTTATTGATTTCCCAGATAGAACGATTCGAATCTTTACTTACCGACTTACTAGAAGTGAGTCGATTCGATGCCCAAGCAGCAATTCTTGAAATTGAAGCAGTTGACCTGGTTACTTTGGTTAGAGAGACAATCGAGTACGTGCATCCAAGCCAAGACCGAGTCATCCATTTAAATGCGCCAAATTCACCAGTGATTGTTGATGTTGATCCCCGTCGAATCAAGCGAATTATCCGAAACCTAATTTCTAACGCGATAGATCATCGTGAAGATAAAGATATTGATATTCGAATATCCGAGACCGAAAATGAAGTCGCGATTGGTGTCCGTGATTATGGGCACGGATTCAACTATTCAGATAAGAAGTTACTTTTTGAACGTTTCTGGCGTGCCGATAGTTCTCGGGCGCGAACAACCGGAGGCACAGGCCTTGGATTATCTATTGCGCTAGAAGATGCAAAGTTACATCAGGGCGAAATAGAGGCTTGGGGCGAACGCAATAAAGGTGCACACTTTGTCTTAACAATTCCTAAATTTGCTGGTGGATCTATTGAGAGTAAGCCGATAACTGCACAATTAAATTGAGAACACAATTCTTTTTATGGGCTTAAAAATTAATTCTTAATCACAATATAGTTTTAAGATGAATCCTCTCTCTACAATTACTTCCATAGCATCTCTACTTTTCCCCTCTAAATGCATTTCATGTTCCAAGCTAAATAAAAACGAGGGAGAAGTAGACAAAATTTGTAGCCAATGCAGGGAGTTTCTCTGTGCGCGACTTGTTACCAGCACGAGAGGTTCGCTGACAATATTTGCTGGCGGTAAGTATTCCAAGCAGATGGCTCAAATTATTCTGGCTGCGAAAGAAGATAATCAGATAGCGGCACGGAAAATATTAGCTACAAATCTGACTCTTTCACTGCAACACGTTTCGATACAGATGGCAAAGAATGGGAAGCAAAACCCAAGAAAAATTATCCTTGTTCCAATTCCTTCTCGAAAGGCATCAGATCGGAAGCGAGGGTTTTCCCATATTCATCTTTTAGTCAATGAACTCCAAATTAGAAATATGGATAGCAGTCCAGAAATATTGGATTGCCTCGACCACACTAGAAGAATTCAAGATCAATCAACCTTAAATCTTAATGAGAGAGAGATGAATATGAGAGGAGCGTTTTTTATAAAGAAATCTTTCTATCCCCAAATTCGCAGTGCCATAACTTCAAATACTGCAATGTTCTTAGTAGATGATTTGGTAACCACAGGAGCCACGGTTCAGGGGGCCAATTCAGCGTTATTGCGCCTTGGTGCGAGGGTCGATGGGGTGTTGGCTTCGTGTGCAACTGATGGATTTACACATTAAGATAATCCCATGTCCGTAACAGGCGAATCAAAGATCATGAAGATTAAGAAGATTATGAAAGAGGATATGTGTCACCGCTATTAGACAAACTTTTGCGTGCTGGAGAAGGTCGACATATCCGCCAGCTCGAAAAAATTGCCAAGGAAGTTCTAGCTTTCGAGCCAGAGATTTCTGCACTAAATGATGCCGATCTTCGTTCGCAAACCACAAAACTTAGAGCGCTACATGCGGCCGGAAACTCACTAGATGATTTATTGCCTGAGGCCTTCGCAACTGTTCGTGAGGCTGCTAAGCGCACACTCGGTCAACGTCATTACGATGTTCAAATTATGGGTGGCGCCGCTCTTCATCAAGGAAATGTCGCAGAAATGCGTACTGGTGAAGGAAAGACTTTAGTTTCAACGCTACCTGCATATTTAAATGCACTATCTGGCAAGGGTGTTCATGTTGTTACTGTTAATGATTATTTAGCCGAGCGCGATAGTGAATGGATGGGTCGAATCCACCGTTTCCTTGGTCTTAAAGTCGGAGTAATTCTCTCCAATATGTCACCAGCAGAACGTCGTGAAGCATATGCCGCAGATATAACCTATGGAACAAATAACGAATTTGGCTTCGATTATTTACGAGATAACATGGCATGGACTCTAGAAGATTGCGTGCAACGTGAACACAATTTTGCAATTATAGACGAAGCAGATTCAATTTTAATTGACGAAGCTCGGACCCCTTTAATTATTAGTGGTCCGGCAGATAAGCCAACGAAATGGTACGTTGAATTTGCAACAATTGCCCAAAAGTTGGATCGCGATCTTCATTATGAAGTTGATGAGAAAAAGCGCACTGTTGGAGTTCTTGAACTTGGTGTTACAAAGGTAGAAGAACTACTGGGTATCGAAAATCTTTATGAATCAGTAAATACTCCAATGATTGGCTATCTAAATAACGGTATCCGAGCAAAAGAGCTTTTCAAGCGCGATAAAGATTATGTGGTTATGAATGGCGAACTATTAATTGTTGATGAACACACTGGCCGCATGCTTGCAGGCCGTCGCTATAACGAAGGTTTGCACCAAGCTCTAGAAGCGAAAGAACGCCTTGAAATTCAAGATGAGAACCAGACTCTTGCAACAATTACGCTACAAAATTACTTCCGCCTTTACAAAAAACTTTCAGGTATGACTGGAACAGCTATGACTGAGGCATCTGAATTAATGCAAATTTATAAATTAGGTGTTACCCCGATTCCAACAAACCGTCCAATGCAACGACTTGATCAAGCAGATTTGATTTACAAAACAGAACTTGCCAAATTTGTCGCTTCTGCTGAAGATATCGCTGCGCATCACAAAAAAGGCCAACCAGTGCTTGTCGGAACTGTTTCAGTTGAAAAATCCGAAGAGCTTTCCTCATTACTGAAAAAGCGTGGAATTCCACACGAAGTACTGAACGCAAAACAACATGAACGCGAAGCTGCAATCATTGCGCGTGCTGGGACTGTTGGTGCAGTTACGGTTGCGACAAATATGGCAGGCCGTGGCACCGACATCATGCTCGGTGGTAATCCTGAATTTATGGCTGACTTTGAATTACAACGCCGCGGCTTAAGCCCAGTTGATACAGCAGATGAATACGAAGCAGCATGGCCAGATGAATTAGCAAAACAGAAAGCTGCAGTTGCTAAAGAGCACGAAGTAGTTGTTGGTTTAGGCGGGTTGTATGTTCTTGGAACAGAACGCCATGAATCTAGACGTATCGATAACCAACTTCGCGGACGTTCTGGTCGCCAAGGTGATCCTGGAGAATCTCGCTTCTACCTATCACTTCAAGATGATTTGATGCGCCGATTTAATTCGGGCATTGTTGAAAGATTTCTTGGAGCAGCGGGAATTGCGGATGATGTTCCAATTGAATCAAAAATGGTTTCAAATGCCATTAGATCAGCGCAAACTCAAGTTGAATCTCTGAACTTTGAAATGCGTAAGAATGTCTTGAAATATGACGATGTTATGAATCGCCAACGCGAAGTTGTCTATAGCGAACGCCGTGAAGTTTTAGAGGGTGCGGATATTCAAGATCAGGTCAAAACTTTTATCATTGACACAATTTCTGCATATGTTGAATCTGCCACGAGCGAGGGTTTTGGCGAAGATTGGGATCTCGACACTCTTCACACCGCACTTAAAGCGCTCTACCCAATTTCATTTTCAATTGATGAATTAGTTTCTCAAGTGGGCGGCCGTTCAGGACTTGATCAAGGTTTCATCTTGGATCGAGTGCTTGGCGATGTCGAAAATGCCTATGAAAATCGCGAAGAGACACTTACTCCAGTTGTTACCCGCGAACTAGAGCGCAAAATTTTACTTTCAGTTCTAGATCGCAAATGGCGCGAACATCTCTATGAAATGGATTACCTGCAAGAAGGTATCGGACTCCGTGCAATGGCACAACGCGATCCTCTGGTTGAGTATCAAAAAGAAGGTTACGACTTATTCGCGGCGATGATGGATGCAATCAAAGAAGAACTTGTCGGGTATCTGTTCAATGTTGAGGTTAATGTTGAAGAAGAATCTGGTGGTGTCGAAGCAAAAGGATTAAGCCCAGCGATTAAACCAAAGAGCGAACTGCGATATTCAGCAGCCGATGAAGACGGTGGAGTTGTTGCGACTGGTGGAACTTCGCGTAACGCACCATGCCCTTGCGGTTCTGGCCGTAAATATAAGCGTTGCCATGGAGCGGCTTAACTTTATAAAAGCACTAACTCAGTACAGAGCCATCTTTTATCAACGCCTTCAAATCTGAGTATTAATGAACGGACCCGATCACCAATTCGCAATGTGACCGTTGTTTCAGCAACACCTTCAATTGGTTCACTTATGTAAATCTTACGAATTTTAGGTGCTGTCTTTATTAATGTGGATTTAATTAATAATTGTTGATGAACTTGTCTATGACACCATCTAGCGAGTTGGTTTGCAGACCTGCGACCTCCCCAAATCTCAACAATGCTAAGTGCAAACTTAGTTACCCATTCTTGAATCTCGGGAAGCTCAGATAAAGGTGAAGGCTTGGTAAGAAATTCGGGATCTGAATAATCTTCGACGCCACGACCAAAATATTCTGGTGTTGGCACTAAATATAGTTTTGCTGGAACCACAGGTGGTTTTGCAATTTCTGGCTCCTTATAAAAAGTTAACATAGGATGGTTCCAAAGTGATTTATCTATGGGAGTTAATGAACCAGGTACTCCATAATTATGAACTCGGTATGAAGTTAAATTCACTGCTTTGTTCTCTGTATTTTTCATGGCCCAACTCTTGCCAATTGAATTAGTAAAACCCTCCTCCTAAAGGATGATTTTCGATGCGATATATGAACTCGAAACTCCCGCATTTCTACGCTACGTACTTCTGTGGATTGTGTATCGAAGAGAAAACAAAAATTGGGTATTCATGGCCCCCACGAAGCTAAAAAGCAGAGAAGATTTAGGGAGAAAAAGATAAATGCGCGTAAGGACAAGTAATAACAATTTGAATTTGGAAACCATTAGGGATTTCGCCACAAAAAAGGCTTCGACGAGAACCTATTTTGCGATCGGACTCCTGCTGGTATCGCTTTTTGCAGCATTTGCAATCACCGCACAGGCAAACAGATCTGTGAGTGTCTGGTCGGCAAGAATTGATTTGATAAGTGGGGATTTAATTACCGCGGCGAACTTACAGGAAACCAAAGTATTCCTACCTGGTAATTCAGCAAAATATTTTGCAACGAATTACAAACTAGTCGGACAGATAGCCAATAGGAGAATTCTAAAAGGTGAATTGATTCCGGTTTCGGCTGTTACAACAAACCTTCTGGGAGGCAGCATCCGTAGTGTTCCATTGCGTATTGTTCGCAATGATCTACCAAATGATCTATCTCCAGGGCAGAGCGTCGATATCTATTCGCTGCCGCAGCCAGATTTAAATACCGTAAAAAATCGCAAGTGTGAATTGATTTCAGAGGGAGTCTTGATAGAGAGTATTGATCTTAAATCTCGGGATATGGGTGGAGATATTGGAATTGTTATCAAAATTCCAGAAGATGAAGTCATGTACTTACTGTCTACCCTGAATGATTCAAGAATTGTATTGGTAAGAAATGCAATCTGAAATTCCACAACTAGAAGTCATAACCGCAATCAGTGACGCTGATTGTGAGGATTTTGTGTCACAGTTACTTTTTAGCCAAGGTTGGAGCATTATTTATCGGGCTATCGATATGTCTGGATTGGCAGAGTTTCTAACCGCAAGAGGTGGGGCGCTTCGGACTGTAATAATTTATAAGAGTGATCTACCAGATTTTGATTCCGAAGCTATGCAGTCATTTTCAAATTCGAAGGTTACCTATATATGTATCGACAACGTCGAAACTAATTCCCACAAATTAATGACTCATGTCAGAAGTCAACTGCGATTACCTTTAATCGCAAAAATTGTAGAAATTGATTCATCGAAAAATGCGTTAGTTGAGGGTCGCACGAATCCCAAGCCATGCGTAATAACAATTATCGGAACCGTTGGATCACCTGGCCGAAGTTCTATTGGACTTAATCTTGCAAACTATTTGGCAGCTGATTGGAAGGTAAGCATTTATGATGCTGACGTCCGAGCTCCATCTCTTGAATACTTCATAGGCCGTGCTGAAAAAAATAGCGAAAAATTGAATTTGGTGCTTATGGCACCCCAAGAAGAATTGATAGATTTCAAAATCGCAGATTCAAGTTGCATAAGCATTGTTGATCTTGGTTCATTACCGCCTTTGTCAGAGGTTGTAAATGACCGAAGATGGCAAGCAGGTTTTATAAATAGAACTTTGGAGGAAACTACAACTTTGATATATGTATGTAAATCCAATGGATTAAGTCTGATCAGGCTTGAACAATTTATGACACAGTTTCCAGTTTTACTGAGGAAACTTCGGATTATCTATATTCTCAATCAATCAGGTAATTCTCGAGAGGATCGAGCTCTAGCTAATCGCTTTGCAAAGATGTGTGATGGTGAGATCTCATTTGTTTTGCCAATAAATAGCCGAATAAATACCAACTTGGTGGAGCCTGCTAAACGTGAGACAGGATTTGGTAAGACAATCTCAGAGATTGGTAGGATTGCTCAGGAAGTAAATTAAAAACTTTTCAGGATTAGCAGAAGTAAAGGAGGCGAAAATCTTGTTTTCAATTGACGAAATGATCGCCTCTCAAACTGCACTTACCGATGATGATCGTGCGCGATTAATGGAGCTCCTTGCAGAATGGCAATTACTTTCGGACCTTTCTTTTGCAGATTTAATTCTCTGGATTCCAAAGCGCAAGGACTATAAATCCTGGCCAGATGGCCATTTAGCCATCGCACATATTCGTCCGACTACTGCAGCGACTGTTTTTGCGCATGATGTAATTGGCAATGTAATTAATTGGGGGAGTAATCCTAGAATTGATAGTTCTTTGTCAACCGGCGAAATTGATCGCGATTCTGAAGCAGAACTAGTTGGTGAGATTTTAATCAAGGAAGAAACTGTTCCAGTTTTCTATGATGGTCGCGTAATTGCAGTTATTTCTAGACATCGAAATGCAGATTTGATGCGCTCGCCATCTCGCTTAGAATTGAATTATCGCGAAATTGCTCACAAAATTTATCAAATGGTTGCTGAAGGAACCTTCCCGATTCAAAATAGTTTTTACCGTTCAGAATCTGCACCAAGAGTGGGCGATGGTTTAATCCGACTCGATGCCTCAGGTCAAATAACTTATGCAAGTCCAAATGCAAGATCGGCATTCAATCGTGCTGGCTGGAGTGGGGAACTCGAAGGCCATTTATTGGGCGATGTTGTCGAAAGTGTTAAACCCAACTCAAGTATTCCGAGAGATGAGTCTTGGCGAAGCATATTAATAGGTAAGAATTTACGTCGAGAAGAATTTGAAAATGAGAGCGGAATCTTTGATTTATTAGTAATGCCGCTTGTTGCAGGCAGCGACCATATTGGCGCCATTGTTTTATTGCACAACGTGACTGAATTGCGTAGAAGAGATCGCGCACTTGTAACAAAAGATGTAACAATCCGCGAAATTCACCACCGAGTTAAGAATAATTTGCAGACCGTTTCTGCACTTTTAAGATTGCAATCAAGGCGCGTTGATGATGAAACAGCAAAAACCGCTCTTGAAGAAGCGGTTCGTCGAGTTGCATCAATCGCAATTGTTCACGAAACACTTTCCAATAGCTCTACCGAATCAGTAGCCTTTGACGAGGTTTACGACCGTATCGTTCACAATGCAATTGAACTGAGCACCCATAAAATTCATGTTAAAAAAGTTGGCTCTTTTGGAACTTTTGACTCACAAATAGCGACCCCGCTGGCACTCGTGATTACAGAGCTAATTCACAATGCTTTGGAGCATGGTCTCGCTAATTCTGGCGAGAACTTGCGGGTTGAAGTTTCTAGACTTTCTGACAACTGCGAGGTAAAAATTATTGATGATGGTGTCGGGCTTCCATTGGATTTCAAATGGGATCAATCTTCGAACCTCGGACTGCAAATAGTGAAGACTCTTACCGAAAATGAGTTAAAGGGGAGTATTGAGTTAGTTCGTGTGGGAAGTGAAACCCAAGCCGTTCTAAAATTTTAAGTTAGAAGCTGTTTTGGTTTTCTATTAAGCGTGCACGATTTCTTGCAGCACGGCGCTTGAGCGCACGACGTTCATCTTCTGAAAGTCCACCCCAAACTCCGGCGTCCTGACCGCTCTCAAGTGCCCAAGCCAGGCAGGGTTCTTTAACAATGCAGCGGTTACAAACTTTTTTAGCTTCCTCGATTTGGGCCAGGGCAGGACCAGTGTTGCCGACCGGAAAAAAAAGTTCCGGATCTTCATCGCGGCAAGCAGATTGATGACGCCAGTCCATGATTAATTGGCTCCTTATAGAGAATTAAAGTTAAATCGGGGGAAGTAAAGGGCAGTTACTGCCATTCACATAAGTGCAATTATCCCGTGTATGACAGCACTTCACAAGGACATTTAGGAATTGATTATGTGATTTATCTGATTGAGTGCCCCCGGCGGGAATCGAACCTGCGCTCCCGCCTCCGGAGGGCGGTGCTCTATCCACTGAGCTACGGGGGCAATTGATTCGTAATTGTACTGACTTTGGTGCTCTCACTCTACCTACTTAAAACCACGAGAAATCTGTAATGATTACGCCATTGATTAATAAGAATTTACGAGATCTCAGGATGAAGGTGTCAGATGGAACTTGCCTATTTTGCAACAGGTTGCTTCTGGGGCGCAGAGCGCAGATTTTGGCAGCTTTCCGGGGTTCTCGAAACTAGCGTTGGCTACATGGGCGGAAATCGTGCAAACCCAAGTTACGAACAAGTTTGTGCAGGGGTAACAAATCACGCAGAGATTGTCGCTATAACTTTCGATCCAAATTTAATTTCCTATCGCAGATTGCTTGAAGAATTCTGGGTAATGCATGATCCAACATCTCTTAATAGACAGGGTGGAGATATCGGAACCCAATATCGAAGTGCAATATTTACTACTTCTGAAGCGCAATTAAATGAGGCGCTCGCCACTAAAGAAATTTATCAAACCTTATTAACAAGCGAAGGAATTGGTGAGATTGTTACACAAATTGAAAGTGCAGAATCACATACCTATTGGCTCGCTGAGGATTACCATCAAAGATACTTAGCGAAGAATCCAAATGGATATGACTGTCATTCAAGCACCGGAGTGCTATTTCCGTAAAAGTAATGTATTTTACGTGCCATGAGCGCACAAGTATGGGAAATTACTCTTGCAGTACTTTTGTTGGTCTTGGCCTTCGACTTCGCAATGGCTTACAAGCAACGCAACGTTGAGACCTCTCTGACCACCGCAGTAAGTTGGACGCTATTTTATGTAGCTGCAGCAGTTGTGTTCGGAATTTCTTTGGGCCAGTGGGCAGATACGCAAGCACAGAATGAATTCTTTGCAGGTTGGCTCACTGAATATTCGCTCTCTTTCGATAATCTATTTGTATTCGTACTTATCTTGGCACGCTTGAAAGTTGCAAAAGAGAAAGAACAATTAATTCTGCTAATTGGTATCGCAATGGCTTTGATTATGCGCGGCGGATTTATTGCTCTTGGATCAGTAATTGTTAGCAAATTCTCTTGGGTATTCTTCTTCTTTGGTGCCTTCCTGATTTACACCGCTTACACCTTAATTAAGGAGTCTGGTGAAGAAGAGTGGGAAGAGGGAAGAGTCATAAGTTATTTGCGCAGTAAGGGTGCGTCAACATTTACTTTAGCTCTTGTCGCGATTGCAATGACCGATGTTCTCTTTGCGTTTGACTCAATCCCAGCAATTTTTGGACTTACTAAAGATCCATACATAATCGTTACTGCAAATATTTTTGCACTAATGGGGCTTCGCCAGCTTTACTTCCTTATCGGTGGGCTAATGAAAAAGTTGATTTATCTAACACAAGGGCTATCTTTTATCCTGGCTTTCATCGGAGTGAAGTTGTTTTTCGAAGCGTTGCATTCACAAGGATGGGATCATTTCGGCCCGATAAAAATTCCACACATCACACTTCAGTTTAGTTTGGGAACGATTATTGGGACTCTAGCTGTAACTTCAATTCTTAGTTTGTATAAGACTAGGGACAAAAAAACTAAAAAGTAAGTTATTCTCAACGTATGACAAAACTTACGGCGCTGCCACTGGCTCAACTGCAGAAGCGTAGGAGTGCTAAGTGGCGGGAATTTCCAAATGAAATTCTTCCGCTACCAGTTGCTGAGATGGACTTTGAAATAGCTAAACCAATTCGTGATGTATTAGAAGCGATGATCAAAGGTTCTGATACTGGTTATTTAGGTCCAATTCCAGAGCTCGGCATTAACTTGGCAAAGTTTGCAAGTAAAAGATGGAATTGGGAGATTGATCCAGAACAAGTCTTTACTGCAACCGATGTAGGCGTCGGCATGGTTGAAATTGCGCGCACAATTGTAAAGCCAGGGGATTCAATCATGATTAACTCTCCGGTTTATCACAATATGAATAATTGGATTGCGGAATTAAAATGCGTTTCATACGATGCTCCATTGCATAAAAATGGACTTCACTACACCCTAGATTTCGCTGCAATTGAGATTGGTTATAAAAGTGGGGTTAAAGCACATTTCTTCTGCAGCCCGCATAATCCTGTCGGAACTGTATTTTCAAAAGCCGAACTGATCGAACTTGCTGAACTGGCAAAGAAATACGATGTAACAATATTTAGCGATGAAATACATGGGCCATTGACTTATCTTGATTCTGAATTTCAACCATTTTTGTCAGTCAGCGAGACTGCACGCGAAGTAGGAATTTGTGTAACAGCCGCTAGCAAAAGTTGGAATCTTGCAGGTCTAAAGTGCGCAACCATAATTACCGCACATCCGAAACAATTAGAGCGGGCAAAATCCATGCCAATGGCAGTTCATTATCGCGCTTCACTATTCGGAGCCGTAGCCTCGGCAACTGCTTATGAATGTTTTGATTGGCTTGAAAGCGCGCTAGAAACTATGGATAGCAATAGAAAATTTCTCGCAAAATTATTGAGTGAAAAATTACCAACAGTTGGATATCGAATCCCAGATTTTTCATATTTGGCTTGGCTAGATCTTGCAGAACTTAAGTTGGGCGCCAATCCTTCTGAGGCTCTTTTGGAACACGGGAAGCTAGCGCTAAATGCAGGAATTACTTTCGGTCCTGAATCTGGAAATTTTGTGCGCTTAAATTTTGCAACAAGTGAAGAGATACTAAGTGAGGCAATTACAAGAATGGTTTCTTGTGTCAAATAACGTGGCCAATTTCTTTGATGTTGTAATTGTTGGTGGTGGTCATAACGGGTTAGTAGCATCTTGCTATTTAGCTAAAGCAGGTTTGAAAGTCGCAATTTTGGAGAAGAACGATTCTCTAGGTGGCGCAACTGTAAGTCAGAAAGTTTTTCCAGAATATGAAGCACGCTTATCTCGTTATTCTTATTTAGTATCGCTACTGCCAGATCAAATCATTAAAGACCTAGATTTAAAGTTCAAGACTATAGAGCGCGAAGTTTCCTCATTTACTCCAGAGAGAGTAGATGGAAAAGATTTAGGGCTATTAATTAACCGTGGACTAGTCGGCCAGACAGCCGATGATTTTCTTGCGCTGACAGGAAATGGCGATGAAATTGTGGCATGGGAGAGTTTCTATGCTGACGTGCAGAAGTTGGCTGAAGCAATTGCGCCAACGTTGTTACAAAAACTTCCAACACGTTCTCAAATTAAGGAGAAAGTTGGTCATAAAATTTGGAATGAAATTATTGAGAACCCCTTAAAACTCGTATTAGAAGAGAGATTTAAAAGTGATGTGGTTCGTGGAATCGTCTTTACAGATGGCTTAATTGGAACATTTTCAGATGGCAAAGATTTGATTGCAAATATCTGTTTTCTCTATCACTTAATCGGCAACGGCACTGGCGATTGGAAAGTTCCAATCGGTGGTATGGGGGCGCTTGTTGCAGAGTTAGTTGAAAGAGCGAGAAAACTCGGCGTTACTTTTGTCTTGGAGAGTGAGGTTAATTCCATTACCCAAGAAGCAGGCAAATTTGTTGCTACTGCATCTGGAAAGAGTTATGAAAGTAATTATGTTTTAGCGAACTTTGCACCACAAAAATTAGCAAAAATTTTAGCTAAGCCAGTTCCAAAGAGCCTGGATGGCAGCCAAGTAAAAGTTAATATGCTGCTTACAAAATTACCTAGACTCAAGTCAGGAACAGATCCGAAATTAGCATTTGCCGGAACCTTTCATTTCGATGAGCGATATTCAGATTTCCAACAGGCGTATTCCGAAGCAGCCGCTGGAAAGATTCCAGACATCATCCCGGCTGAAATGTATTGCCACACACTTTCTGATACCTCCATTTTGGGTGATGACTTAGTGGCAAAAGGTTTCCAAACCTTGACCCTATTTGGAATGCATACGCCAGCGAGTTTATTTGAGAAAGATAATTCGGGAAGCAAAGCAATTATTTTGGAGCGGTTACTTAATCAGCTAAACCAATATCTAGTTGATCCGATTGAAAGCTGTTTAGCTAAGAATTCAGATGGCTCACTCTGCATAGAGATAAAAAGTCCGCTGGATCTTGAAGCGGAGATTGGCTTGCCTCGGGGCAATATTTTTCATAAAGATCTCTCAATGCCATTCCGCGAAGATGCTTCAGCCCCAAGTTGGGGTGTTGAAACTGATGTGCCCAACTTATTTTTATGCGGGGCAGGGGCGATTCGGGGTGGCGGGGTTAGCGGAATCCCAGGACACAATGCAGCAGCAGCAGTTCTCGAAGCGCGAGGGATGTAACTCATAAGGTAGATTTGTCTCATGTTCAAAGCTATCCGCCGGTTATTAGCTGCAATTACTTTTCTTGCTGTAATAGCTGCTGCACTTAAAACAGCATTTGAATGGGTAGCACAAAGTGGCGATGATGATCATGAAGTATTTGCGGATGATGACCGCGAGACCGTTTAATTAGACTGATTAATTAAAAATAAAATGGAATACATAGCTGGCAGTTGCAATATCGGAAAGGGCGAAATTCGCCGTAGACAAATCGTTGCACTTATCGGGTTGTTTTTAGTTATCTCCACAACTGCAGGGCTAATTGGTTCAGATAGCGCGAAGAGTGCAAGATTTGCTGTCTTTGTTCCAGCCTTAGTTTTCTCAATCGGCTTTATTCAATCAAGGCGTAAATTTTGTTTAGCCTTTGGATTACTCGGAACTTTTAACTTTAGTTCGCTTGGAAAACTTTCTAGAGTTACCGCACCAGAAGACCGTAAGGCAGATCGCAAGACCGCAATCTCAATCTTGGTTCAGGCACTTTCACTTGCACTAACAATTACCTTGATTATTTATTTACTTCCGCTTTAATTTATTGAATAGAAAATAAAACGCAGTTCCAATTGCGATTCCCCAGATTAAATCAACAAAAATTACAATAAATGCGGTTAGCAGAAGAATTCCGCCATCTAATTTCGTTTTTCTAAGCATTTCACGCAAGTTTGCTGGGCTTGCCATTCGATATGAAGTCCCAAGCAGTACGCCGGCTAGCGCTGATGTCGGGATACTAGAAATAATTGGCGACAACACTAGAACTACTGCAAGAAGGAAGAACGAATGGAATATTGCTGAGAGCCTAGAAGTCGCACCAGATCTGATGTTTACTCCGGTGCGAGCAATGGCACCTGTTGCAGGCATTCCACCAAAAATCGAGGAGAACATCGAGGCTAAACCTTGTCCGAATAGTTCACGATTTGGCAGATACTTATTTTCATCTTCATGAATACGTGCCATCTGATCGCCAACGCGCGCAGAGAGTAATGATTCAATTGAAGCGAGAAGAGCAATCGCAATTACAGCAGAAATTAACTCGTACGCACCAACTCCAAAAAATTCAAGTTTACTGAAGTGAAAAATTGCCTTTGGTAATTCTCCAACTTTTGGAACATCTATATCTAAAAGAATTACCAAGATTGAACTAATGAGTATTGCCAAGAAACTAGCTGGAATATGAAATTTAATCTTGAATTTTAGAGCCAGCTTTGGATAAGTAAATTTAATCAACAAGGTGAGCGCGACAACAAAAATCGCAGAATAGTTTAGACCGTCGCTAATCGCCCCTTGCAAAGTTTTCCAAGCAGTGGAAACAGTTCGGCCGCCATCAATAGATGGAGTCGCAAGGGCAGTAGGGATTTGTTGCAATGCAATTACAACTGCTATTCCAAAAGTAAATCCCTCCATAACTGGCCACGGGACTCGATTAATAAGTGAACCCGTATGTAATATTCCAAGAATCAAAGTGAGAAGGCCAGCAAAAAAACCAAGTGGGATTAAGGATTCCACGCCATATTTAGTAACAATCGGAACAAGAACAACAGTCATTGCTCCGGTGGGACCACTTACTTGATAATTTGATCCGCCAAATATTGCAGCAAGTAAACCGGCGAGAATTGCAGTTATCAACCCAGCAGCAGCTCCAGCGCCAGTTGTTATTCCAAAAGCAAGTGCGAGTGGAAGAGCAACAATCCCAACTGTAACTCCGGCGAGCAAATCCCCGCGCCAACTAGTGCCTGCACTTTTATAATCTGAGCGATTTGGGAGAAATTCCTGAAGACGATTCATTTCATCTTGATTCTACTGCGGGAATCGAGGAATTGGTGTAACTTAAAGAGGTAATTACAACTACATAAAAGCGTTCATGATTTAGGTAGGAGGTTTTATGGAAATTGTCATACATGCCAGAAATGCAAACTTGGCTGAAGATTTCAGAACTATTGCTACTGAGAAACTTAAATCACTAGATCGATTTAGCGTAAAAGTTGAAAGCGTAAAAGTTGAAATTTTACACGAGCAGAATCCTCGTTTTGGTAAGTCCTCTCATGAGGTGCACTTAACAACTAGTGGAAGCGGACCATTCATGCGAGCTGAGGGCGCTGGATTTAATGATCTTGCTGCATTTGATAAAGCGGTAACTGCACTTGAATTACAGATTCGTAAAATTCATGAAAAATCGAAAGATATAAGCCATGAAAGTTTGAGGAAGCCAAAATAATAGTTGCAGGACTTGTCGAAGCTTGGTGGATGTTATTTCATATCTTCTGGGCGCTTATTTTAGGATTCACCTTATCTGGCGCAGTGCAGGCATTTGCCTCTCGCAAAAAAATGAGAGAGCAGCTTGGTGATGACAGTTTCAAGAGCGTCTTTAAAGCATCACTTTTTGGAATTATAAGTTCTTCTTGCTCATACTCGGCTAGTGCTTTGGCTAAAAGTTTGTTTTCAAAGGGCGCGAATTTCACCTCCTCGATGGTCTTTATGTTTGCCAGCACAAACTTAGTTATTGAACTAGGTCTTGTGCTTTGGATCATGATGGGGTGGCAGTTTGCAGTAGCAGAATTCTTTGGTGGCGCAGTAATGATTATTCTTCTGAAACTACTAATTCCAAGGCTGATTCCGGCGCAATTAATCGAGCGCTCACGTGAAAGTTATGAGAGTACTAAAGAGGTAAATTCATCTAGAAAAGCCAACTGGCACGATGCAGCCGGTTACACCATAGGAGATTTCAAAATGCTCCGCTACGAATTGATAATTGGATTTGTTATTGCCGGACTTGCCGCCAAACTTGTTCCTGTCTCATTTTGGAACCTGTTGTTTCTCTCCGGTAATGGAATCGTCACAAGTATCCAGAATGTAATAATTGGGCCGGTAATTGCCTTCATAAGTTTCGTCTGCTCTGTTGGAAACATACCGTTAGCAGCGACACTTTGGCATGGTGGTATTTCATTTGGTGGAACTATCGCCTTTATTTTTGCTGATTTAATCGCACTTCCCTTAGTGCTTATATATCGCAAATATTATGGAACGAAACTAGCCATCAGATTGACCTTAGTTTTTTGGTTAGTTATGAGCTTGAGCGGATTAATCACAGAAATTATTTTTAACTTCCTAAATCTAATTCCTACTATGGACCACAACATGTCTCATACAAATCAGATTGGCTGGAACTACACAACAGTTCTTAATATCTTGGCTTTGGCACTTATTGTGTGGATTTATTGGATGTATCGAACCCAAGTAACCGATGCTGTCGATCAAGAGTTTGCAAAGGACTTGGTGTGTGGCATGCAGGTTCGAATCTCAGATGCTCCGGCAGAATATGAGTTAAATGGCAATACCTATTATTTCTGTATGCCTGGATGCAGAGATAGCTTTGAGGCTAACCCGAATAAATTTGTTTCAAATTGAATTTGTTCAATCTTAAGTTAAGATATGTAATTAGAATTTATTGATTAATAAAGGGGAAGCAAATTGCCTGCTGTAACAGTCGCTGATATAACAATTCTGCCTAGAGTTATCGCAGAACCAAACGCACGAGCTCGTGGGGTCAAAAGTGTTACTACTGCGCCACAAGGTTACGAAGGTGAAGGTTTCCCAGTTCGCCGCGCATTTGCCGGAGTTGATTTGGCAGAGCTTGATCCATTTATTCACCTTGATCAAATGGGCGAAGTTGAATACGCACCAGGTGAACCAAAGGGAACTCCTTGGCATCCACATCGCGGTTTTGAAACGGTTACATACATTATCGATGGAATTTTCGATCACAAAGATAATCATGGCGGTGGCGGAACAATCACAAATGGTGATACTCAGTGGATGACAGCTGGTGCAGGAATTTTGCATATCGAAACTCCACCAGAACATTTAGTTATGAGCGGTGGACTATTTCATGGTTTCCAACTCTGGGTGAATTTGCCAGCGGAGAAAAAATGGTCAAAGCCTGCCTACCAAGATTTGCGCGCATCAGATGTGAAATTACTCGCATCCAGCGATGGTGGAACTTTGATTCGAATAATTGCTGGTGAAGTTGCTGGACATGTTGGTCCTGGTTCAACACAGACTCCGATTTCAATTGTGCATGCAACTCTTGCTCCAGGTGCGAAATTAGAGCTACCTTGGAATAAGAATTACAACGCGCTTATTTATACTCTCAATGGTCACGGAACTGTTGGCGAAGCAAAACAACCAGTTCAGATGGGGCAACTTGCAGTTATGGGCGATGGCGATACTTTGGTAATTCAAGCAGACCCAACTCAAGAATCTAGATCACCAGAGATGGATGTTTTAATTCTTGGCGGTCAAGCAATTAAAGAACCTGTTGCTTGGATGGGGCCATTTGTAATGAACACAAAGGCCGAAGTTCTAAAAGCTTTTGATGATTTCCAAAAAGGCCTACTTGGAACCATTCCGGCAACTGATATCACTGGGGTTCATGGCGCACCAACAGAACTGATTAAAGGCTCTTAAGCGCGCTTACAACTTTAGTTAGCGAATCCTTTGCATCACCAAATAGCAACGTTGTTTTTGCATCGTAGAGAAGATCATTTTCAATACCAGCAAAACCAGGGCGCATTGAACGCTTTAAGAAAATAACATTTCCGGCACTCGCAACATCAAGAATTGGCATTCCATAGATTGGGCAGCCAGGCGTGGTTTTAGCCGCTGGATTCACAACATCGTTGGCACCAACAACTAGAACGACATCTGTTTGTGGGAATGTTGGATTAATTTCTTCCATCTCAACCAATTGTTCGTATGGAACATTTGCTTCAGCAAGAAGAACGTTCATGTGACCAGGCATACGACCGGCAACTGGATGAATTCCGTATGCGACTTCTACACCTTTGGCTGCCAACAAATCTGCAAGTTCGCGAACTGTGTGTTGTGCCTGCGCAACAGCTAATCCGAAACCAGGAACGATTACAACGCGCTGGGCATAGTTAAGAAGAATTGCAACATCATCAGGAGATCCAGATTTAACTGGACGTGCTTCGCCGGCTTCTGTCGCTGCTTGTGGTTTTGCAGTGAAAGCACCGAAGAGCGTTCCAAAGAGCGAACGTCCCATCGCTTCTGCCATCTTGCGAGTCAGAATTGTTCCGGATGCACCAACAAGTGTTCCTGCAACGATGAGAAGCGTTGATTGCAGAACATATCCGCTAGCTGCAACGGTTAAACCGGTGAATGCGTTAAGTAGTGAGATAACAATTGGAACATCTGCGCCACCAACTGGAAGAACAAAGAGAACACCAAATAGAAGAGAGAGACCAGCAAGAACGAGAAGTGGAGTTGTTCCGCCACTTGCGATTACCCAACCAGAGGTTCCTAAAGCTCCGGCAAGAGTTGCTGCAATTACGAAGCGGCCACCAGGAAATACAACAGGGCGTGTAGTCATAATTTCTTGCAACTTCAAGAAGGTAATGATTGAACCAGAGAAGGAAACGCTTCCTACAAGAACTGTGAATACTGTCGCCAGAACTTCACCGAAACTTGCAGTTTCTCCAAGATTTAAATATTCAACAATCGCAACAAGTGCTGCTGCGCCGCCACCAACACCATTGAATAGTGCTACTAGTTGTGGCATCTGAGTCATTTGAATCTTGCGAGCTGCCGGAACGCCAACAACTACACCAAAGGCGATTGCACCAATAATTAAAAGTGTGTTGTGTCCCTCTTCGATAGCGGGATCAAAGAAAACTATTACCGTTGCAACAGTGGCACCAAAGGCACCGATTAAATTTCCACGGCGAGCAGTCTTAGGGGCGGAAAGGCCCTTAAGTGCCATGATGAATGAAACTGCAACACCAAGTCCTAATAGGGCATAAAGATTTGAATTCATTACTTCTTACCGCCCTTTCCCTTAAACATTTCCAGCATGCGGTCTGTAACCACAAAGCCGCCCACCATATTTATTGTTGCTAATACAACCGCGAGAATTGCTAGCGTAGTTTCTAAAGTCGTTTTGGCTTCGGCAGCAACCAAGATTGCACCAATCAAAATAATTCCATGGATTGCATTTGCACCAGACATCAGTGGCGTGTGAAGTGTTGTTGAAACTTTAGATACAACTTCAAAGCCAATGAAGACTGAGAGAATAAAGATTGTCAGAATGACCATTGGATCCATATCTATCATTTCTTTCCCTCCAGAGTGCGGCGAGAGCCGCCATGAGTAAGAGTTGCTGAGTCGATAATTTCATCAGAGAAATCCGGGATTACATCACCAGTTGGTTTTCCATCAACGCTCTTTGTCATGAGCAGAAGAAGATTTACCACGTTACGTGAGAACAACATTGATGCGTGATATGGCAATTGGCTTGGAACATCTTTTCCGCCCCAAATAACTACGCCGTTATCTGTTGTAATAGTTTCACCTGGCTTGCTTCCTTCAACGTTTCCGCCGGTTTCAGCAGCAAGGTCAACAATTACTGCGCCTGATTTCATTGCAGAAACCATCTGACCTGTTACAAGTCTTGGTGCTGGTCGACCAGGAACTGCTGCTGTTGTAATAACTACATCTGCTGCAGCTAAGTAAGGAGTTAAAAGTTCACGTTGCTTAGCGGCGCGCTCTTCTGTCATTTCGCGGGCGTAACCACCGGCACCTTCAAGTGCTTCAAGTTCTAGTGTTATAAATTTTGCGCCCATTGATTTAACTTCATCTGCAGAAGATGGGCGAACGTCGTAAGCACTTACAACTGCGCCAAGTCGCTTTGCGGTTGCAATTGCTTGAAGTCCGGCAACACCGGCTCCTAAAACAACAACTTGTGCTGGAGTTACAGTTCCTGCTGCTGTCATAAGCAATGGGAAGAATCTTGGTGAGAGTTCAGCGGCAACTAATGAAGCACGGTATCCAGCGCAAAGTGCTTGCGAAGTTAGGGCATCCATTGATTGTGCGCGTGAAATACGAGGAACAAGTTCCAAAGAGAGTGCGGTCACTCCAGCGCTTGCAGCGGCTTCAATTGAGTCTACGGAAGTTGTTGTCGAAAGAAATGAAATTGTGAGCGCGCCTTTTTTGAGTGATTTCATCTGATCAGGCGTAAGCGCGGTAACTGAGGCAACTACATCAGCACTACTTATTACGTTGCCACCCTTAACCGTGGCACCGGCTGCAGTGAATTCGCTATCTTGAAAGCCAGCGGCGATACCTGCCCCAGCTTCAATAACAACATCAAGGCCAGCCTTGGTTAATTTGGAAATGATGTCTGGAACAAGTGCTACGCGAGCTTCACCAGACCGGATCTCTTTTGCTACGGCTATTTGCATGCCCAAAGATTAGTGCCTCGAGCGTGGTGTGTCCTATTATTTTTAGGGATTACCCATTAATTCACCACGAACTAAGTGATAAAGAACGGCTTGAATTGTTGTGCGGCGGTGATAGGCCTCACGCCAAATGATCGACTTCGGGCCATCAATAACTTCGGCATCAACTTCCTCGCCGCGATGAGCAGGTAAGCAATGCATAAATATAGAATCTGATGCTGTCATTGACATCAAATCTTTAGTGACCGCAAATGGTGCCAAGGCTTTTAACTTTTCACTTCTAACTTCCTCAGGGTCCCCCATAGACATCCAAACATCCGTATATACGACGCTTGCATCTTTTACTGCAGCACTTGGATCTGTAAGGACTTCTAGTTTTGCACCAGTTTTACTTGCAATATTTCTTGCACTTTGAATTGCAGAATCCGATGGTGCCCACTTTCCTGGTGGTGTGGCTACAACAACGTGTGCGCCCATGATTGCACCCATTGTTAACCAGGCATGAGACATATTGTTTCCGTCGCCAACATAAGTAAATTTACGACCAGAAATATCAGAACCAAAAACTTCGCGGATTGTTAGCCAGTCCGCAAGCAATTGTGTTGGATGATCGGTATCGGTTAGGCCATTTAGAACTGGAATAGATGCATGTGCACCAAGTTCATCTACATCTGATTGTGCAAAAGTGCGAACAATTAAGGCGCTCGCAAATCCACTTATGATTTTTGCCGTATCAGAAATCGTTTCGCCTCGCCCAATTTGTAAGTCATCGCCACGTAAGAACATTGGCGTGCCACCAAGGTGAGCCACAGCCGTTTCTGATGCAAGTCTCGTACGAGTTGATGATTTGGTCATATAAATAGCAACCGTTTGATTTGCTAGTGCATCCTTAGACCGAAGAGGTTTACTTGCAAATTTTGCGCCAGTATCAAGAATCAGTTCAATATCTTCGCGAGATAGATGTTCAGTGCGCAATAGGTCTTTCATCGCAATAGGTCTTTCATCGCTGAATAATACCCAATAAAGCTGGTCGCCTCGGTAGAATTTGCAGCATGGGAATCTTCACCCGAACACCGAAAACGACGCCAGGCTTGAGCGATCTGCAGCCATTTACTGATGTGTTGGAGAAAGAAGACACTCGACTAACAAATGATGATGGCGATCATGAAAAATTTGCGCATTATGTTCGCAAAGAAAAGATTGTGGAATCAGCCGTAACTGGCAAAGCAGTTCGGGCGCTCTGCGGTAAAAAATGGGTCCCAAGTCGTGATCCTGAAAAATTTCCGATCTGTCCCATGTGTAAGAAAATTTATGATGGCCTGAAGAAGGAATGAAGAAACCACGTTCTAGGCTTTTCATATTTGGCCTGCTAATTTCACTTCTTGCTAGCGTTGAAATAACAACAAATGCGACAGCCGCGGACCGCCAACTTCGTAAAATATTTTCCGGTTGGATGACTGATTACAGCACTTATGGGGATACAACAAAGGGCCAAATTCAGGCGATGGATTATGTTGTAGCGAATGCCGAAATGTTCGATCAAATTTTGCCATTCTGGTACACGATAACAAGTGCAACAAAAATCAAAGACAAATATGTAACACAAAATTCTATTGATAAAGCAATTCCAACTGCCACCCTACAAAGCCTTGGAATCAAAGTCTTGCCGACAATCACGGATAGCACCAAAGAGGGTGAACTCTCAAAAATATTGAGCAATGACGCCAGTAGAGCTAGCCTGATAAAAACAATTACTGATTTAGTTTTAGTGAATAAATTTGATGGAATTGATTTGAATTTTGAAGGATTTGCCTACGTGGACAAGATTTCAACCTGGTCAACGATTCAACCTAGATGGGTGAAGTTTGTTTCTGAGTTATCTGCTGTGCTTCATGCACAAAACAAATTGTTGTCAGTAACCACGCCATATCTTTTAGATCCGGTAACAGGAAAAAAAGGTTATTATCATTATGCGTGGCCAGAAATTTCAAGTTTTATCGATCGCTTGAATATTATGTTTTACGATTATCACAAATATGACACTAAGCCTGGTCCAATTGGACCAATTAATTGGTTTGAACCATCCTTAATTTATGCATTGAAAACGGTGGAACCTTATAAAATTTATTTAGGCACGCCAAATTATGGCTATAACTGGGTAACAAAAGTAACTGGGGTTTGTCCAACCAATACTCCAGCATCGGAAAAAACATCTTCAAATGCCGCAATTATTCACCAACTTAAAGCACAAGCAATCTTAGATAAGCCTGGAGCTGTTGCCACATATAATGAAAAGTTTGGAGAAACTAATGTGCTTTATACCGCTGAATTCAATGGCGTAAATGCAAGCGGTGCACCAACAAGTTGCAAAGTAAACCACTCTGCCTGGTATGTGGATGCACGTGGATATTTTGCTAGAGCCAAACTTGTCGAAAAATATAAACTTGGTGGGATTTCAGAATGGGAAATCGGTTACGGCGATAATTTAGCAATTGCGGAAGTTAAGAAAGTGGCAAATGCGATGGGGCAAGACAAAGTGGTTGGAGTTGCCGAAGCTAGCTCAGAAACTGCGAACTATGGCGAAGGTATTTCATTTAGTGGATCTTTCAAATTAGCAGATGGTCAACCTTTGGCAAATATTCCAGTTTTCATCGAGATTAAAAGGCCGTCTGGCACTGTCCGCAAACCAATAACTCAAACAGCCGCAGATGGAACATTTCAGACCAAAATATTGTTGGGCGAATCTTCCAACATATCTTTCACAACGGATGAAACTTTGGAGCGCACCTCGGGCGTAACTCCAGAGAAAACTATTGGAATATCAAGGCTGGTTTCTTGGAATATCCCAGCATCAATGAAACGTGGCGTGACTTATAAAATTAGTGGTCAGCTGCAACCAAGAATCCCTGGTATCAGAGTTCTTTTGGATGATGGCAAGGTTCAACAGCCAGCAACTTCAATGGACGATGGCAAATTTGAATTTGAAATTACACTTTCAAAAATTGGGATTAAGCAATTTAGAATAGTTACTGAATCAGAGGCCGGCTTTATCGGCTCTAACAGCGCCTTCACATCAGTTTTGGTTAGGTAAAGGAATGGTAAAAACTCTTTCTAAAGAAGAAATAAATATCAGTGAACTCATTGATCGACCTTGGATAACAATTGTCTGGGATGATCCGGTAAATCTCATGAATTATGTAACTCATGTTTTCATAAAGCTCTTCGGATTTTCAAAAGAAAAAGCTCATGAGTTGATGATGCAAGTTCACAATGATGGTAGGGCAGTGGTTTCAACTGGGACTCGCGAAGAGATGGAGCGTGATGTTCAACGATTACACGAGCACGGACTTTGGGCAACCCTTCAACGTGACGACAAAATCTGATGTCTAGCTTCGAAAAAGTTGGCTCTGGATATTCTCTAGACCTAACACTTGATGAAGCACAAATCTTAATTAATTTGGTTGAACAGCTATTGGAACTACTCGGCGAAGGTGATTTCTTTCATCATTACGATTCCAGTGATCCGATTGCGCAGCTACTGGCGATGCCTTCTGAAATTGTCACGCCAGATGATCCGGTTTTACTTAGGTTATTGCCAAATGCATATGCAGATCCAGAGGCTGCTTCAGATTTTCGAAGGTATACCGAACCGCAATTGCGTGGTTCTAAACAGCGAAACTTAAGATTAGTTAGAGAACAACTTACAGTTTTGGTAGATGAGAATCATGGTGGCGTAATTGAGGAGCTAGATGCAGATATTTGGCTCAAGGCGATAAACGATTTACGAATTGCACTTTCTATAAGACTTGAAATAACTGAGGACAGCTTTGAGACTTTTGAACTATTGCCAGATGAAGATCCACAGAAATCTGTTTATGCCGTTTATTTCTGGTTAGGTTGGTTACAGGAAAATTTGTTAGGGTTGCTCCTATGACACTTCGGATTAGCGCAGATCACGTAGCTAAAATTGTCGAACAATCACGAGTGGAATACCCAGATGAATGTTGTGGCGTAATTCTTGGGCCAGAGGGAAGCGATGACGCTGTCGTGCTAAAACCAATGATCAATGCTGCACATTCGCCAACCTTCTACGAATTTGATTCTAAAGATTTACTAGCCCTCTACCGCGAATTAGATGACAAATCTCAAGAGATTGTCGTTGTCTATCACTCGCACACCGAGACCGAGGCATATCCATCTCGCACAGATATTGCCTATGCCTCTGAACCAAATGCGCACTATGTTTTAGTTTCTACCCGCAAAGAGATTGCACCTGAGAGTGAATTTCGTTCGTATCGAATTATTGACGGCGTAGTTACCGAAGAGCCTGTTGAGATTCTTTCGGCTTAGTCCTCGATTGGTAAGTAACGGGCGCTTCTAGGATACTTACCCCATGCCATCTCCAGAGATACAAGTCCGCATCCCAACGATTCTTCGCCCGTACACAAATAGCGAAAAAGTTGTAACAGCGGAAGCAAATAATTTGGGCGAATTAATTACCGCTCTAAATGTTAAATACGCAGGACTTGGCGAACGATTGCTTGAAAATAATGAACTTCGCAGGTTTATAAATATTTATATTAATGATGAAGATGTTCGCTTTATGGGTTCACTTGCTGCAACACTTAAAGCTGGTGATTCTGTAACAATTTTGCCAGCCGTAGCCGGTGGCTGCAATTGACCAGATACGAATCCTTAGAAGCTTCACTTGGCCACACTCCATTAATTGGATTGCCAAAACTTTCACCAAAATCTCAACCAGGAAAACCTGCAGTTCGACTCTGGGCGAAGATGGAAGATCGAAATCCAACTGGATCAATTAAAGATCGCACTGCAATGGCAATGATTGATGATGCCGAAAAAACTGGAAAATTAAAACCAGGTGCAACAATTCTTGAGCCAACAAGTGGCAACACC
>CAWURN010000070.1:0-4575 GCA_963924835.1 Candidatus Nanopelagicaceae bacterium
CTGACTAGGCTTTAATTTACGTTTAGCAACTTCGGTTGCTACGGCTTGCACGGCGTCAACTAGTTCAGATCTGCCACCATAATTTACGCACATATTTAAGATTAAAACTTTATTCTTTTTGGTGAGTTCTTCTGCTTCTTGTAATTCACTTATGACACTTCCCCACAGTTTTTGTGGTCGGCCAACCCACCGAACTCGAACTCCAAGATCATTCATTTCATCCCGACGTCTGCGTAGAACATCGCGATTAAAACCCATTAAGAATTTAACTTCTTCTGGTGAGCGTCGCCAATTCTCGGTAGAAAATGCATAAGCACTCAACTCTTTTACGCCGATTTGAATTGCACCTTGCACAACGTCAAAGAGCGCAGCCTCGCCGGCTTCATGACCGGCAGTTCTTGGCAGCCCACGCTTCTTTGCCCAACGACCATTTCCATCCATGACAACAGCAACATGGTTTGGAATCTGCTCTGGCTTTAGCTTTGGAATTGCCATAGTTAAATTCTCTCAACAAGGGGCAGACTTCGTAAACCCCGCTCGATATGCCACTGCAAATAGGCAGCGATTAATCCAGATGCCTCGCGACGAGAACGCAGATCACTTTCAACTGCGTTATTCCAATCCCCGGTCATTAAGTTGGCCATAAGTTCTAATGTTTCGGGGTTTGGTGTTGCAGCGGCTGATGGTTTGCAGGTAACACAAACGCTGCCACCGCCAACTAATGAGAAATATTTATGTGGACCCGGTTCATCGCATTTCGAACATGTTGTCATTGATGGTGCAAAGCCAGCAACACCGAGTGAACGCAGAAGATAAGCATCTAAAATAAGTGATGAATCATAAGTTCCATGAGCAAGTGCGCGAAGTGCCCCGACAACCAAATTGAATTGCTGCAGCGCAGGTTCGTGTTCATTCTCTGTAAAGCGTTCAGCCGCTTCCAAAATAGAATTTGCGGTAGTCCAATTTTTATAATCTGTCGCCAGCGCATCGCCGAAGTTTTCAATACCTTCGGCCTGTGTAACTATGTCGAACGTTTTGCCCGCATAGAGTTGTAGATCTACATATGAAGTCGGTTCTAACCGCGCACCAAATTTAGATTTTGTGCGACGCACACCTTTTGCTACCGCGCGCAGTCGACCATGTTCTTTAGTAAATAGCGTGATGATGCGATCTGCTTCCCCAAGTTTCTGGGTACGCAGAACAACTGCTTGATCACGGTAGACAGCCACGGTGGTTACCGTAGCGATAATTACGAGCGAAACCCTCGATTTACAGCAGACACGACGGCCTTAAGTGAAGCCGTTGTTGTGCTTGGGTCGATTCCGACGCCCCAATAAATTCGCCCGGCAACTTCGCATTCTAGATATGCCGCTGCTTTCGCATCGCCGCCCGCAGAAAGTGCGTGCTCGTAATAATCTAGAACTCGAACGTTTGCATCAGGTAAATATGCATTCATAATATTTACAAAGGCTGCGATTGGACCGTTTCCAGTACCGCTAAATTCTTTTGTCTCACCTTTCTCCAGAAGTTGAACAGTTAAGTGAGCATCTTCATCTAAGTTCGATGATTGCGAAAGTGCCTTCAATTTAAAGCGGCCCCACTTGTTCTGCTCTGCTGGAAGATATTCGTCTTCGAAAATCTGCCAGAGATCTGCAGCGCTAAATTCGCCACCTTGCTCATCAGTGTGGCTCTGAACAACTTGGCTAAATTCGATTTGTAAGCGACGTGGTAAATCAAGGTGATAATCGTTCTTCATTAGGTAAGAAATTCCTCCCTTACCTGATTGCGAGTTAACACGAATAACCGCTTCGTATGAGCGACCGATATCTTTTGGATCGATCGGAAGATAAGGAACTGCCCAGGCAATTTCGTGAACATGTTTGCCAGCAGTCTTCGCATCTTTCTCAAGATGTTCCAGACCCTTCTTAATCGCATCTTGGTGTGAACCAGAGAATGCCGTAAACACTAAATCGCCACCGTATGGATGACGTTCTGGCACACGCAATTGATTGCAATATTCAACAGTGCGGCGAACTTCATCTAAATCAGAGAAATCAATATGCGGATCGATGCCGTAACTAAACAAATTCAAACCTAGAGTTACCAGGCAAACATTTCCGGTGCGCTCACCATTTCCAAAGAGAGTTCCCTCGATGCGATCTGCGCCAGCCATATATCCAAGTTCGGCGGCAGCAACACCTGTTCCACGATCGTTGTGTGGGTGAAGTGAGAGTACGATGGAATCGCGATACTTCAAATTACGGTGCATCCATTCAATTGAATCTGCATAAACATTTGGGGTGGCCATTTCGACAGTAGCCGGTAAGTTAATAATTGTCTTATGTTGTGGCGTTGGCTTCCACACATCATTTACCGCATCGCAAACTTCGACTGCGAATTCTAATTCGGTTCCGGTATATGACTCAGGAGAATATTCATAGGAAACGATTGTTCCGGGAACAGTTTTCTCATATTCCTTACAAAGCTTTGCGCCGTCTACGGCAATCTTCTTAATGCCCTCTTTATCAAGGCCGAATACCACTCGACGCTGCAAAGTAGAGGTTGAGTTATAAAGATGAACAACAGCTTGCTTTGCACCCTTTATAGATTCGAAGGTACGAGCAATAAGTTGTTCGCGGGCTTGGGTTAAGACTTGAATAATTACATCATCCGGAATTAAGCCATCTTCAATAATCATGCGAACGAAATCAAAATCAGTCTGTGAGGCACTTGGAAAGCCAACTTCAATCTCTTTGTAACCCATTTCTATAAGCAACTTAAACATCGCAAGTTTGCGAGTTGAATCCATTGGATCAATAAGTGCTTGGTTGCCATCGCGAAGGTCTACTGAACACCACTTCGGTGCGGCTTCAATGCGCTTGGTTGGCCAAGTCCGGTCAGTTAAATCGACAGGGATAAATGGCGCATACCTATGGATCGGCATTGTCGAAGGCGTTTGCTTTGGGAAGTTCATAACTCCCCAAGATTACCGCAAGTTATAGGACAGGCAGATACCGGTTTAATTCGTAGGCGCTGACTTGGCGGCAATAATCGGCCCACTCGGCTCGTTTATTACGTAAAACGTATTCAAATACATCCTCGCCCAGAGCTTCGCGCACCAGTGAACTTGTCTCCATCGCGATGATCGCTTCCTCCAGATTTGTTGGAAGTAATTCAGGATTCTGTGTTGCCTTGAGTTCGTACTTCTCTTCAATTCCTTTAAGGCCAGCGGCCAAGATAACCGCGAATGCTAAGTATGGATTACATGCAGAATCTGGGGAACGAACTTCAACTCTTGTGCTGTTCTCTTTCTTCGGCTTGTATGCCGGAATTCGAACAAGTGCGCTCCGATTGTTGTGACCCCAATCAACAAGTGCTGGTGCTTCACCGCCACCACTTAGGCGCTTGTAAGAGTTAACCCACTGATTTGTAATCGCTGTAAATTCTCTTGCGTGTTTCAAGATACCTGCAATAAATGAGCGACCGTCTGCAGAAAGTTGTAGATCTGCGCCCTCTTCGTGAAATGCATTCTCTTCTCCTTTAAATAGCGAGAAGTGCGTATGCATTCCAGAACCGGCATGATTAGTAAAAGGTTTTGGCATAAATGAGGCATGGAAACCTTGGTCAAGTGCAATCTCTTTAATTACATGGCGAAATGTCATTATGTTATCTGCAGTTGTAAGTGCATCAGCATCGCGCAGGTCAATCTCTTGTTGGCCGGGTGCTCCCTCGTGATGCGAGAACTCAACAGAAACTCCCATAGCCTCGAGCATCGTGATTGCTTGGCGACGAAAATCATGTCCAACTGCTGAAGGTGTTTGATCAAAATAGCCTGCAGAATCAACTGGGATCGGTGCGACATTATCTTCTGGTGCGTTTTTAAAGAGGAAAAATTCCATCTCTGGATGGGTGTAACAGGTGTAACCAAGATCTGCAGCCTTACGAAGAACCCGCTTCAAAACATTTCTTGGATCAGCCGACGATGCGCTTCCATCTGGCATTGCGATATCGCAGAACATTTTTGCAGCGCCAGGATTTGCAGTACGCCAGGGAAGAACAGTGAAGCTCGCCGCATCAGGTTTTGCCAACATATCTGATTCGGTTATTCGTGCAAAGCCTTCGATTGATGAACCATCGAAACCAATTCCTTCTTGAAAGGCGTTCTCTAATTCGGCTGGTGCAATTGCAACTGATTTTAAAAAACCAAGAACATCGGTAAACCAGAGTCGGACAAATCGAATATTGCGCTCTTCTAGAGTGCGCATTACAAATTCCTCTTGCTTGCTTATCTCATCACTGTGGGAAGTCATGCCCCAGATACTGCCAAAGCCGTGTTACGGGATTGTTACAGACCGTGCGCGGTAGCCACTGCCTGATACATAATTTTGCCTTCATGCACGTTCAATCCCTTAGCTAGGCCGGCGTCATCAGCGCAAGCTCTCTCCCAACCCTTATTTGCAAGGGCTAGTGCATATTTAATTGTGGCATTGGCTAGTGCAGCGGTAGAAGTTGCTGGCACAGCGCCTGGCATATTTGCAACGCAGTAATAAAGTGAATTGTGAACCTTAAATGTTG
>CAWURN010000071.1:0-3865 GCA_963924835.1 Candidatus Nanopelagicaceae bacterium
CTTGCTTCAATACTTCAGCAATCAAATCTGCTTCGCTAAATTCCCGAGTATCTGGATCAAAGCCGGCAATTACTAAAGTTATCTCTCCCAAAATTTCAGATGAAGCAGCCCAGTTATGCAAAGTTTCAAGGTCACCCCGAATTACCTCTTCATAAGTCTTGGTCATTTCGCGACAGATTGCGCCAAGACGATCCGATCCAAATACTTCTACGGCATCAGCCAAAGATTCCAACAAGCGATGGGGTGCCTCAAACATAATAATTGTTCGGGTTTCATTGGCAAGATTTTCAAACCAAGTTTTCCGGGCGCCACTAGTTCGAGGCGCAAAACCTTCAAAGCAGAATCGATCACTTGGTAGCCCCGATAGAAGTAGCGCAGTAGTAACAGCACTTGGCCCTGGTAAAACTTTTATCTTTATATTTTTTTCAACAGCAGCTCGTGCCAGGCGATAACCAGGATCACTGATGCCAGGCATTCCAGCATCCGTAACAACTAGTAAATCTGAGCCGCTCTCTAAGATTTTTACTAATTCATCAAGGCGTTCAATCTCATTGCCTTCAAAGAAAGAAATAATTTTTGCGGAATAGGTGACTCCTAAATCCGAACAGAGCCTTGAAAATTTTCTGGAATCCTCGGCTGCAATAAATTTCGCGCCAACTATTGCTTCGCGCAGGTTCAAAGATGCGTCAGCAGGGTTGCCCAGTGGAATCGCGGCGAGAATAAGCATTGGGTAATTCTCGCAGGCTTTAGGCTTCACTTATGACAACCCAGTTGCGGATATCTCGAGATTGGGCCTTTGCATTAGGGTTTGGTGCACTTGGACTAATCCTTCGACTATGGAATCTTGCGAGCCCAAAGGGAAAAATCTTTGACGAGGTTTACTACGCAACCAACGCACAATCATTAATGCAAAATGGCGTGGAAATCGATTCTAAAACTGGGCTTGCCCAATTCATAGTTCATCCTCCAACTGGAAAATGGCTCATCGCAGTTGGCATCAAATTATTTGGATATAACGAGTTTGGCTGGCGTATTGCAGCCGCAGTAATTGGTTCGCTATCAATTGTGCTCATGTATTTCACTGCAAAAAAATTATTTAATAACCAATTATTAAGTGTTTTTGCAGCAGCCCTAATCTCAATGGATGGTCTGCATTTAGTTCATTCTCGCATTGCACTTCTAGATATTTTCTTACTCTTTTTTATTCAGATTGCTGTTCTAGCCCTGTTGCATCAAAAATATTGGTTAAGCGCCATCGCACTTGGTCTTGCCACTTCGGTAAAGTGGAGTGGGTTATATGTTCTAATTGCATTTGCACTATTAGTACTACTTATGGATTACCGAAAGCATCGCTACTTAGGATCTGAAAATCCGATTCGGCAAATGGCTAAGAAGAATTTCCTATTTAGATTTCTACAATTTGGAATAATTCCGGTCCTAATTTATGTGGCGTCTTGGATAGGTTGGTTTTTAACTAACAATGGATGGGACCGAAATTGGTCTGCTAATCCCTTGCGTTCTCTCTGGCATTACCACGCAGAAATTCTTAACTTCCACACTAAATTATCTGAACCGCATCCATATGACGCAAATCCTTGGAGTTGGTTAATCCAAGGGCGCCCAACTTCTTTCTTCTATGAAACTCCTAAAAACTGTGGTGGTGCAAGTTGTTCCCAAGAAATTTTGGCACTTGGAACTCCAATACTTTGGTGGCTTGCAACAATTGCGCTATTTATAACTATTGGCTTCTGGGTAAGTAAGCGGGAATGGCAAGCAGAAATACTGTTGGTTGTAATAGGTGCCAGCTACTTACCTTGGTTCACCATTCAAAATAGAACGATGTTTGGTTTCTATGCAATCGCATTTGAACCCTTTATTCTTTTAACTCTGGTCTATGCGCTTAGCAAAATTCTAAAGAATCAACGAAAAATTGCAATATCAATAGGAGCAATAGTTCTAGTTAATTTCCTTTATTTTCTGCCAATATTCTTGGGACTTCCTATAACTTACAACTCTTGGCAAGATCGTATGTGGTTGCCGTCATGGATCTAAATTAATTATTCGTTTACTGCGCCAAATTTCTCAGTAGCCGCGTTTTCCGCAAGTTCTTGATCAAATAACTCATCACGTGAAGGCAACAATTCGGCTTCGGCACTTGATTGTTGTGCCGCAATCCATACACCAGGAACGGTTAAATCAATTATCCGATTAGATGGGATTGCTTTAGGCGCTGTCGCATAAGTTGGTCGTGGAACGCTCGTTGGTTGCCACATTGGACCATCTTTAGGAATTACGACAACTCCTGCAGTATCAATTCGTTCGATTAATGGAATCCAATGTTCATTATTTTCGGCAACAAAATCAACTTTTGAAGAGAAAGTCATACGTTCGATTGGTTCAGTAATTACCGCAGCAGAAGAAATCTTTTCAAATGCTTTTATTCTTCGCGCTTTTAGTTGCGCGGCAACAACTTGACGTCGCACATGAATTACATAAATTGCTAATGCAGTTGCAGGAATTAAAAGTATGGAAGTTGAAATTACGCCGATTGCACTAAGCAATCCAATCGCAGTTAATAAAAATGTTAGCGCCCCAAAAACAATTCTTCTAGTTGCAATCTGATTTTGTTTATTAGAGTTATCGTTCTCAATTACGGTTGCAGCTGATCCAGTTTCTCCGACTACACGCATTGCGCTCTTATATCTTTCGGCAGATTTTCCTGAAGCCTCATCGTGGCTAACCATCCATTTTGGTAAGAAATAGGCCGCCCACATCCCAAGGATGATTAGGTAGATAAAACCGGACGCCATGGAGTAGAACGATAATTCTAGGCGGGGTAAATCTGCGGGATTTAGACGGTATGTCTATATTAAAAGGTCTTAGTTAATTCTTGGATTTTCTTTTACATAAGTTAGATGATCACGCCAAGCACCATCTATATGCAAATACCTAGGTCTTATTCCTTCAAAAATATAGCCACATTTTTCTGCCACCCGCTTGGAAGCTTCATTTTCTGGTCTTAAATTTATTTCAATTCGATGAAGAGCCAATTCATTAAGGCCAAATTCGGTCAGCAACGATACTGCTCGAGTTGTATATCCCTTATTGGCAAATCTTTGGTCTATCCAATAACCAATATGGCCACCTCGCATAGCCCCGAAGACAATGCCCCCTAAAGTTATTTGCCCGATGAAAGTTTCCCCGCCATTCTCCTTTAACCAAATTCCAAGAGAGATTGATCGAAGCTCTTGGCCATCTCGACGATACGAGAGAGCCATTCCAAAGAAAGTTGGAAGTGGAAGGTTGGAGTCAATTTCTGGCCGAGTTGCCTCCCATGGCGTCAACCATTCTCGATTATTTCTCCTTGATATATCCCAGACTTTTTTATCTCTAAAACGAAGTGGTTGTAAAATTAATTCGTTCTCGCTAAGTTTTATCGGCCACTTTGAATGTGCTGCCAATTAATTTGAACTCCGGTCAAGAACCATTACGTCAACAACATCGCCAGCCTTAAAGCCACCTGACTTTTCAGGAACAATTATGAAAGCATTTGCATCGGATAATGAAACCAAATCACCTTGTGCTTCTAATGGAGTTATGACTACACCATTCTCAGAAGTCAATAGGCCTCGGACAAAACCACTCTCGCCAGGAATCGCGGTGATTGAACTCTTTAGCTTTGCTTTTAGTTGATTGCGAAAAATATTTGGTGCCCCGGCCATTTTACGAATCATCGGGCGAACAAAAATTTCAACGGCAATACCTGCAACTACCGGATCACCAGGCAGAGTTATGACTGGGATTTTATCTGCGCCTATTAAGCCAAAGTTGTGTAGACCGCTCTCGCTCATCTTTGGGCGGACGG
>CAWURN010000072.1:0-2718 GCA_963924835.1 Candidatus Nanopelagicaceae bacterium
GGACATGAAAAGAAAATGGGCTTTAGGGGTTCGCCAACGCGTGAAGTTTATTTTGATAGCGTAAAGATTTCAGACGATAGAAGAATCGGTGAAGTAGGTTCTGGTTTTGCACTCGCGATGAAAACTCTCGACCACACTCGAATTACCATCGCTGCACAGGCACTTGGAATTGCCCAAGGAGCATTTGAAGTAGCTACTAAGTATTCACACGAACGTAAGCAATTCGGTAAAGAGATTTTTGATTTCCAAGGAGTTCAGTTCATGTTGGCCGATATGGCAATGAATATCGCGGCAGCCAGACAACTTACATACTCCGCAGCTGTGAAAAGTGAGCGGGGCGAGAAAGATCTAACTTTCTTCTCGGCAGCAGCTAAGTGTTTTGCAACTGATGTCGCAATGAAAGTTACAACCGATGCAGTGCAAGTTCTTGGTGGATACGGTTACGTTTCAGATTATCCGGTAGAACGAATGATGCGCGATGCTAAATTAACTCAGATTTACGAAGGAACAAACCAGGTGCAGCGAGTTGTTATGGCCCGTCATCTTGATGAACTTAATTAGAGAATCGAACGATTAAATCTGGAGTTGCTACAGCGCTTAACTTGATGTCATGCGCTTCAACTGGAAATGGCTCGACTGTAAGTTCGCCAGAATAAATAAGACCAATTCTCCAAGCAGAAATATTTGCTAGCGCCCGGTCATATGAACCCCCGCCTTGACCCAATCGATGACCATCACGAGTGGCGTGCAAAGTGGGAACAATCACAATATCAATTTTGTTACCTGAAACAATTTCACCGATAGGTTCGAGAATTTTTCCAGCCTTTTTAAGTTTGGTTTCCTCGCCATCCCAAACGATCCATTCGAGGCTCTTGTCCTTCAACATCCTTGGAAGCGCCAGAGTCTTTCCACTTTTAAGAATCTGCTCATTTAAATCTTTTGTCCCAGGTTCTTCGCCATATGAGATGTAACTCGCAATAGTTTTGGCACTTTGAAACTCATTGGAATTAATTATGTGGGTCCAAGATTCTGATAAGTCTCGGAGAGATCGCTCGGCGCGAAAACGCTCTCTAAGTTCCCGCTTTTTAGAATTAGCTATATCCACGGAAATACTCTATTTAAGAAGTAAGGTTTAGTCATGGAACAACAGCCGAGCGTCGAAGAGCTCTTAGCAAAGCTCTTAGAAATTGCGGAGCCACTTTCGCCATTTGATATGCCGCTATTAGATGCCCATGGCGCAACTCTTGCAACAGATATTTATGCTGGCGAGCGTTTAGTTTTACGTGGCGGATCAAGAATTAGATCGGCCCAGATTGGTTTGGCCGCATCTATTGGATTAGACCGCCTACCAACACTTCCGCACCCCAGAGTTGTTGTAATTTCTGCCGGCGATGATTTAGTTGAACCAGGTCAAGCACTTGCAGATTCTGAAGATGAGTTTGAAACTAACTCTTGGATGTTAACTACAGCCGTTCGCGAAGCCGGCGCAAATGGTTATCGGGTTCATACAATTCCAGAAAACCATGAACAATTGAAAGAAGTTATCGAAGACCAATTAGTGCGCGCTGATTTAATCGTAATAAGTGGTGAGCGCCATGATGAATCTTTTGAATTAATTACTGCAGTGTTAAAGGAGCTCGGAGAAATAACTACAGTTCGCCCCAAGATGAGCGAGAGTGGTTTACATAACTTTGGGTTAATTGGGCCAGATAAAACTCCAGTGATAACGCTTCCTGGAGATCCAATAGTAGCAGGAATTGCAGTCGAAATATTTGTTCGTCCGATGATTCGCAAAATGGCGGGTGCACCAAATATCTTTCGTAATCAACTAAAGGCAAAGTTAAAGGGTTCAATAACTGCGACGCCAGGTGAAAGTAGTTTTATCCGAGCGCTGTTAAGTTCTGAGAGTGGTGTTGTTGCAACTCCATTAGAAGAACAGAGTGATTTGGTCTCTTTATCCGAAGCAAATGCTTTCATAATTGTTCCGGAAAAATCTGGTGGATTTAAAATTGGCGAAGTTGTAGACGTTATGGTTCTTGACCGGAGTTCGAATTAATTGGCGGCACATTCAGACTGGCCGATAAAACTTCGCGAGAATGAATTGTTGTTACGCCCGCTACGCTTTAGAGATAAACGGGCCTGGGATTTATCAAGGGCGAAAAATCGGGAATGGTTGACGCCGTGGGAAGCAACTCGGCCAGAAATTGACTCCCATCTTCCGCTGCCATCTTTCTTTGGAATGGTTCAGTCATATCGACGAGATGGCCAAGCACTACGTTCCATCTCACTTGGAATTTGGTTAACTGAGCCAAAAGGAAATGGCAATGAAACTTTTATCGGCCAAATAACTTTAGGCGGCATAGTTTTCGGAGCGATGCGCGGTGGCCACATTGGTTATTGGATAGATCAAAGGTTTGCCAATCAGGGATATACAACGCGAGCAGTTTCACTTTTGACTGAATTTGGCTTAGATAACTTGGCTCTGCATCGCATTGAAATAAATTTACGGCCGGAAAATGATGCTTCCAAGCGGGTAGCTGAAAAATGTGGCTATATCTTCGAAGGAACAAGACCTAGGTATTTACATATAGATGGTGCTTGGCGCGATCATCTAATTTACGTTAAAGAAAATCCAAGAATTAACTAAGACTTTTTAATAAAGACATACCGCCTAAATCCCCAAGATATACCCCGCCTAGAATTATCGTTCTACTCCAT
>CAWURN010000073.1:0-6866 GCA_963924835.1 Candidatus Nanopelagicaceae bacterium
GGTTGCGTTGAAGCGCCCAGACTTAGTTAAATCAATTGTTGCCATCGGAACTAATTTTCACTACGACAGTGGCCTTACCTTGGTTGAGAGCGATCCAGAAATAGTTATTACCGAGGAAGATGCTGCAAAATTTGCAATGCGATCCCCCGACCCAGCACATATGCAAGAAGTGATTATTCGTAAAGCTTATGAAGTTTGGAATTCCGAACCTACTATGACAACTTTAGAGCTCTCTCAAATTAGCTGTCCGGTTTTGGTGCTAACAGGCGATGACGAACCATTCTCTAATCAACACACAATTGAACTTTACGAATCGATTCCAAACGCTCGCCTGGCAATCATTCCCGGAACATCACACTTTGTTGTTAAAGAGAAACCAGCAATTGTTCAACAATTAATCAAAGATTTTTACCGCAATCTTGAATACCCAATTACCACTTGGCCTCGGTTACGTAAAGAGCAGACTGAAAAGTTAAATAACTCTTAACTCACCTATCGCTCCTGCTGGAACAACAGGACGCCCTGGAAATTCTGCTTGTACTTTCACATAGGGCTGGCCTTGGACCGGCCTGGAATCTAACTCACCTTTATTTGGCCACATCGAAAGTGCGCGTTCGGCTTGCGCAGTAATTGTTAACGAGGGATTAACACCAAGGTTCGCAGTAACACTTGCCCCATCTACAACATGCAAGGTTGGGTAGTTCCAAACTCGGTGATACGGATCTATAACTCCTGAATTTTCAGAATCCCCAATTACACAACCACCAACGAAGTGGGCGGTAAATGGCGCACCAATTAAATCTCCGATATGTCCGCCAGCAATTCCGCCATTCTTTTCTGCAATTCTGCGCACAACATCGTTCGCAGCCGGAATGTAAGTTGCGTTAGGAGTTTCACTGCTGTTCTTTGAAGTTAATCGCTTTCCAAAAATGGAATTTTTCATCGAGACCGTTACCGCTGAATCAACATTCTGCATTACAAGTGCAATCACGGTTCGCTGGCTCCAGCGCCGCACATTTAATACTCGAGCCAACATCGATGGATGTCGCAAAACAGTAGTGAGCCATTGTTTGCGCCGTGCTGACGCGCTATGTCCATCGGTCATAATTGTTTGAAGCAAGCCCATCGCATTACTTCCTACGCCATAACGAACTGGCTCGACATGAGTTTGTTCGTCAGGAAAGAATGAAGATGTAATTGCAGAACCTTTGCTGTAATCGATCTTGTCATCTTGCATAAGTGCCCCGGTCAGGGCTTCACTATTCGTACGAGAAAGTTTTCCAAGTGCCGGTGAAAGCTTTGGCAATATGCCATCACTCTTCATGCGGTGCAGTAATTTCTGCGTGTTGTACGTCCCTGCTGCAACAATTACTTGGTTCGCAGTAAAAACTCGCTTTTTGCCTAGCCAGGAAGAGCTCTTGCGAGCATAAATTTTCCAACTTCCATTTGGTTGTTCTTCAATTTTTGTAACAGTATGTTCGGCAAATACTTGTGCGCCAGCGCCTTCAGCCAAACCAAGATAATTTTTTGGCAAAGTATTTTTTGCATTGAAGCGACAACCAGTCATACAAGCACCGCATTGCATACAACCATTTCGTGCCGGACCTTTGCCGCCAAAGAACGGATCAGCACTTGGTGCACCGGGACCGCTTCCAAAATAAACACCAAGTGGTGCCATTCTAAAAGTGTGACCGACTCCCATTTCGATTGCTACTTCTTTCATTGCAGCATCAGATGGTGAAAAGTATGGATTATCAATAACGCCAAGCATTCGTGAAGCCTGGTCATACCAAGGAAGAAGTTCTGATTTCCAATCGGTTATGTGCTTCCACTGTTTGTCATTGAAATATGTATCAGGTGGAATATATAAAGTATTTGCATAAACAAGTGAGCCGCCGCCAACACCAGCACCAGCAAGAACTAATACATCTGGCAAAGCATGAATTCGTTGAATGCCTCGCAAACCTAGGCGTGGTGCATACAAGAATTTAGATAACCGCCAAGAAGTTTTTGGGAAATCTTTATCGCTAAATCTTCGACCAGCTTCTAACACTGCGGTTCGATAATTTTTCTCTGTTGATCGCAGCGCACTTACAGATCCGCCAAAACCAGATCCAATAATTACAACATCGAAGTCGCGGTCCATGGGTTATTCATACCAAAGGTTTGTTGTTTAAGTTAGTAAATCTGGAGCCCCCCGTCAGGATTGAACTGACGACCTACGCATTACAAGTGCGTTGCTCTACCACTGAGCTAGGGAGGCGTATTGCAGGGGTAATTATGACACGCAAAAACCAATGCTAAGAACCTGGCAATTGCCGCGGGGAATTGCGAGTATCTTCGGCAAATGCGCCTTGGAGTCTTAGATGTGGGATCAAATACCATCCACCTCCAGGTAGTCGATACACATCCTGGCGCTCGGCCAAATCCAACTTTTAACCACAAAGAAGAGCTACGCCTTACTGAGTATTTAACTGAAGAAAATAACATTTCTGAGGAAGGTATAACTGCGCTTCGGCTAGCTATAAAAAATGCAATTGCTCATTCCAAAAGTGTGAAAACTGAGGAACTATTACCTTTCGCGACATCAGCACTTCGCGAAGCAAACAATGGCTCAGAAATAATTGCAGCGATAAATAAGGATTTTGAAATTGATTTGCAAGTATTAACTGGGGAAGAAGAGGCGAAGTTAACTTTTCTCGCCGCCCGTCGCTGGTTTGGTTGGTCGAGCGGTCGACTACTTGTTATTGATATCGGTGGCGGTTCTCTGGAAATTGCATCAGGTATTGATGAATCACCAGAAGTCGCAATAACTCTGCCACTCGGAGCTTCACGATTAACTAAGAGCCATTTGCAAGGCGATCCATTTACAGCAAAAAGTGTGCGGGCGCTGCGCGATTACATCGAAACCCAACTGGAATCAGTTCTTCCAACTTTGGTTCGCCACGAAGATTCAGATCGCGCAATTGCAACAAGTAAAACGTTGCGAACCCTGGCCAGACTTTGTGGTGATTGGTATGGCGGTAATGGAAAAAATATAACTATTGATTCGATTCGAAAAATTTCTACGCGATTGGCCGAGATGGATTCGGAAGAACGAACCAAGTTACCTGGAGTATCAGCAAACCGTGCTCGTCAGATTGTTGCAGGAGCGCTTGTTACTGAAAGTGTTATGCGAAATTTGGATTTAGATAACCTGGAAATTTGCCCATGGGCGCTGCGCGAGGGAATAGTCCTTAAATATATGGACTGGACCGAGCACTAGGGTTTCTTAAACGGTAGGCGCTTGAACGACATCTATCTGTAGGCACTTCTTCTTTCCTAGAAATACCACCCAGGAATCTCCAGGCTTTAATTTATATTCTGGTAAAGCAACCGAAGATTTTTTAGTTATACGCTCTAGCATCCTAGGTAAAACTGGATTATGACTACAAAGAAGAATTGTTTCACCTGTTGTGCGAGAAGTTTCTGCAAGTTCTACGGCGTAATCCAAGGACTTATCCTTATTTTTTTCAAAGGTGTATTCACTCAATTTGCTTGTGATAATTGGTTCAGTCTTCAAGACATTTGTTAATCCAATTACTGTGTCATAACAACGAACTGCATCAGAGGTATGAATCTGCGAAATTCCAAAGACTTGATAAACCGCATGCATACGCTTTGCTTGAAGTTGGCCTAAATTATCAAGTGGTCGATCTTCATCTCCACTCTGCCATTCACTACGTGCTAAAGCTTTTGCGTGGCGCAAGAAAATTAACTTGGTGGCTTGAAATGGCGATTCAATAAAAATTTCGAGAATTTCTTTATCGGTATCACGAGTTAACTTCGTGTATGCAGATTCAAAATCATGCCATTCCAGTAGATCCGCTTCATTATTAGGATGGAAATCTTTTGAACTACTTAGCGCTTTTGCTGCCCAATATGAAACGCGCTTTTCGTCATCCATAGCCAAATATTCAACTTCACCAAGAAATGGTCCAAGTTCAATATCTAGGCCAGTCTCTTCCATAATTTCGCGATAAGCACAGGAAATAAGTTCTTCACCAGTATCTAGTTTTCCCTTTGGAAAAGTCCAGTCGTCATATTTTGGTCGATGGATTATTGCTAATTCGATTTTTGAATCTTCAGTTTCACGCCAAACAACTCCGCCGGCTGCAATTATCAATTCACTCATCCTCTGGCTCGATACCAATTAATAACCTGCTGATGCAAGTCAGTTAAATCCTCACCATTTAATCCCTTAGTAATCCGATCCCAAGTACCGGCAGGGTTCATACTCCAATGCGAAGTTGTTGGTGATACATAACTATCTAGTGCTCGCAGCAACATTCGTTTATGGTCAGTTTGAGTAATCATCACCATACTTTCTACGCGGCGATCAAGATTTCGGTGCATCAAATCGGCACTACCAATCCAGAGTTCATTTTCACCACCATTTGCAAAGTGAAAAATTCTTGAATGCTCCAGGAATCGACCGAGGATTGAAATAACACGAATGTTCTCTGATAAACCTGGAACACCACCTCTAATGGAGCAAATACCACGCACAACAAGTTCAATTTCTACCCCAGCAGCAGATGCTTTATAAAGTAAGCCAACAAATTCTTCATCCAGAATCGAATTTAATTTCATCCGTATTAGGGCCGGTTTTCCGGCTTTCTTATTGTCAATTTCACGTTGAATTCTTTCCAGTAAACCAGAACGCAAAGTTCTTGGTGCTACCAATAATCTTTCGAATGAAGTTTGAGGAGCAAAGCCTGAAAGTTGGTTGAATAATTTATTTACATCATCGCCCAGAATTGGATCAGAACTTAGGATTCCAAAATCCTCATACATGCGAGCAGTTTTCGGATTGTAATTTCCAGTTCCCATATGGACATAACGTTTTATGCCACCGGCTTCTTGTCTTACAACAAGAGATAACTTGGCATGTGTTTTAAAACCAACCAGCCCGTAAACGACGTGCACACCTGCATCTTCAAGTTTTCTTGCCCAACGTACGTTTGCCTGTTCGTCGAAGCGGGCACGGATTTCAATTACGGCAAGTACTTGTTTACCGGCTTCTGCCGCTTCAATAAGCGCTTCGACGATTGGCGAATCTCCGGAGGTCCGATACAAAGTTTGTTTGATTGCGAGAACGCTCGGATCAATTGCGGCAGATTCAATAAATCGCACGACTGATGAGTTAAATGATTCATAGGGATGATGCAAGATAATTTCTCTGCGTTTTAGCGCTTCGAAGAAGGCTTCCGTTGAATCTGGATCTACATCGCGCAAATCCCAAGCTACTTGATTTCTAAATGCTTCAAATTTTAAATCTGGACGATCGATATCGGCGATTTGATTTAGCCCAGTTAAATCTAGGGGTTCTGGGTATTTGCTTATGTCTTCATCTTTAATTTTCAACTCTTCTTTTAAAGTCTCTAGGAGTTCGCTGTCCATACCAAGTCCAACTTCAAGTCGAACTGGTGGCCCAAATTTTCTACGCAATAACTCTTGCTCCATACTGGCCAACAAATCTTCTGACTCTTCTTCTTCGAGCTCTAGATCCGCATTTCGAGTTATTCTAAAGGTGTATGTATTTAGAATTTCCATGCCTGGGAATAGTTGAGCTACGTTTGCAGTAATAACTTGTTCCAAAGGAATGTATCTACGATCATCGCCAGTAGATGTAACTACAAATCTCGCCAAGTTCGATGGCACTTTAACTCTGGCAAAGAGTTCGATTCCGTTATCTGGGTTCTTTACGATAACTGCAAGATTAAGTGAAAGCCCTGAGATGTATGGAAATGGATGTGATGGATCGATTGCTAGTGGCGTTAATACAGGAAATATTTGCTTATCAAAAATATCTGTTGCTACTTCTCGCTCTTGGGAATTTAATTCATCCCATCGGACAATACTAATTCCCTCTTTGGAGAGTTTTAGGTGAACATCTTCGTGGAAACATTTAGTCTTACGGTTTATTAATTCTTCGATCTTGGTTGAAAGTTCTTTCATCAATTCAATTGGCGTAAGTCCTGCGGTATTTGCTTTTGAAATTCCATTTTCTAATTTATTTTTCAGTGAAGCGACTCGAATCATGTAAAAGTCATCCAGGTTGGAGGAGAAAATTGCCAGGAATCGGCAGCGCTCTAAGAGTGGAGTTGATTTATCTTCTGCCATTTCCAAAACTCTCTGGTTAAAGGCCAACCAACTGAGTTCGCGATCTACCAACGTCTCTCTCGGATTATTGACAGCACTTTCGTGGACCAGGGAAGACATCCCAATATTCTCCACCAGGTATGTGAACGGGAGGTAATCGGGAGGTAATCAGAGCACCAACCATCGGGCTCAAAGCCACCCCATTATTCACCCAGTCTCGTCTATACATACCTTTGAGCTAGTTCTACATTTGGACTCCCCTAGATACGTAGTTGATGGCGAGGTTCGGTAAATGCGAAATCCATTTGGCCGCAATCTCGCCATTGACATTGGAACAGCAAATACTGTTATTTATCAATCCAATGGCGGAATTGTTTTAAATGAGCCAAGTGTTGTGTGCATTAATACCGATACCGGTGAAATTCTTTCAGTGGGTCATGAAGCACGAAAAATGGTTGGCCGAACTCCTGGACATATTGTTTCGATTAAACCACTAAAAGATGGCGTTGTTGCAGATTTTGAAACTGCGCAGAAAATGTTGCGAATGTTTCTCTCGCAAGTCGGAGTTAGACGATTTATTTCAAAACCAATTGTTGTGGTCGCAGTTCCACCAGTTGTTACTTCGGTAGAACATCGCGCAATTAAAGATGCAGCTTATGCTGCAGGAGCAAAAAAGGTTTACATAATGGAAGAACCGATGGCCGCTGCTATCGGCGCAGGTC
>CAWURN010000074.1:0-6365 GCA_963924835.1 Candidatus Nanopelagicaceae bacterium
TATTCTCTCCTAGAAGTATGAACGGCAGGTAATCGGGGGGTAATCAGGGCACAAACCATCGGGCGTAATTCCACCCCCTTACTCACCCAAACTTCTATATCTATAACTCTGAGCGAGTTCTACATTTGGACTCCCCTAGATACGCAGTTGATGGCGAGGTTTGATAAGTGCGCAATCCATTTGCTCAGAACCTCGCCATTGACATCGGAACAGCAAATACTGTTATTTATCAATCCAATAGCGGAATCGTTTTAAATGAGCCAAGCATTGTGTGCATAAATACCGACACCAGTGAAATTCTTTCAGTAGGTCATGAAGCACGAAAAATGGTGGGTCGAACTCCAGGACACATAGTTTCAATTAAGCCACTTAAAGATGGAGTTGTTGCAGATTTCGAAACTGCACAGAAAATGTTACGAATTTTTCTCTCCCAAGTTGGAGTTCGAAAACTCATCTCAAAACCAATTATCGTAGTGGCTGTTCCACCTGTTGTTACTTCGGTAGAACATCGCGCTATTAAAGATGCAGCTTATGCGGCAGGGGCAAAAAAGGTTTACATAATGGAAGAACCGATGGCTGCTGCTATTGGGGCAGGTTTGCCAATTCAAGAGCCAATCGGATCAATGATTGTAGATATTGGTGGTGGAACCACTGATGTTGCAGTTATTTCACTTGGTGGAATAGTTACATCAAGATCTATTCGTGTTGGTGGAGATGCAATAGATAGCGCAATAATTAATTACATCAAGAATCAATACAATCTGATGATTGGCGAGCGAACCGCTGAAGAAGTTAAAATGGCAATTGGATCTGCCATGCGCTTAAATGGTGAAAGTGATGCCAGAATACGTGGCCGTGATTTAGTTTCTGGCCTACCAAAAGATTTAATGGTTTCGCCTAAAGAAATCCGTGAAGCTATCGAAGATCAGATTTCAAAATTTATTGGCGCAATCAAAGCTACCTTGGATGAAACTCCACCAGACTTGGTTGCCGATTTATCTAGAACTGGAATTGTTCTGGCTGGTGGTGGCGCACTTCTTAAAGGATTATCAGAACGTCTAATAAAAGAGACTGGGATGCCAGTTCGAGTTGCAGATAATCCACTTTATTCAGTCGTTACCGGAGCGGGCCGTTGCGTAGAAAACATCAATATGTTGCAACAGATTTTGCCACCTGAAAAGCGCTAAATCTGCCTATTTCCAGGCAGTTGGCTGAACATACTTAGCCGACCTGCCATCACCAGAAGACCGGCCACGAACTCGGCGCCAAATCCATGGAATTACAAAGATGACAATCCAAATGATATTTTCCAAATTTTTTCTCAATCTGGATTTCTCGGTGGCTGGGTCTAGTGGAATCTTCCATTTTGAATCGAATTCTTTTCCAAGGTTTTCCAAAACTGCCTGAGATAGCCGCCAATGTCCATCGGAATTTAAATGTAGTCGATCCCTGGCCAAAAATCTTAAATCTGCCATCCACTTTGCATTATCGGATTCAATAATTATTGCGCCATATTTATTTGCTACTAGCCTAACATTCACATTAAAAGCGCTAAATCTTTCATGCCAAAGTTGAGCCGTCTTTCCATTGCCTTCGACTCGATCAATTACTGTAAAAACAATTACAGTGGCGCCAGTTTTGGTTAAATCACTAATGCCTCTCTCATACTTAGCAAAGGCTACTTCGGCTTGATAATTTGGTCGCAGCACATCATTTGCGCCAGCATGGAATGAAACTAAAGTTTCTGGTCCGGTCACAAACTTGGCAGCCTCTGGAATTTGATCATCAATGACTTGATGTAACAACTTTCCGCGGATTGCTAAGTTTAAATAGGTAAAGTTTGGATTCTCTTTAGAAAGCGCATCTGCTACGCGGTCTGCCCAGCCCCGGTATTTGCCATCTACAATTTCATCACACATGCCCTCGGTCATCGAATCTCCGAGTGCAATAAATCTTGTGAAAACTGTCATGGCTATTTCGCTCGCTTCTCGGCAATCCAATACATGACAATCGCGGTCGCAACACTTGCATTTAATGATTCAACATCGGATTGCATTGGAATTGACAGTATCAAATCGCATTTCTCTTTAACAAGTCTGGAAATTCCTTTTCCTTCACTGCCAACAATTAAATAAACAGATTCGGTTGCTAATGAAAATCCTGGAAGCGATTCTTGGCCTTCGGCATCTAGCCCAACTACGAAGAAACCAGCCTTTTTCGCATCTTCTATTGATCGCACCATATTTGTAACCTGCGAAATTGGCAGCCTTGCAGCAGCACCAGCAGATGATTTCCAAGCCGAACCAGTCATGGCAGCGTTACGGCGTTCTGGAATTACAACTCCATCTGCACCAAATGCTGCAGCACTTCGCACAATTGCCCCAAGGTTATGTGGATCAGTAACGCCATCAAGTCCTATAAGTAGCGCTGGCTTTTTTACACCTAATAAAACTGCTTCAAAATCTTTATATTGAAATGGTTTAATAATTAACGCGATTCCTTGGTGATTTGTTGTTCCAGTAACGCCATCTAATTGACCGCGTGGAACTTCTTTGATTCCTAAATCTTGATTCTTCGCAAGGCGTAGCGCTTCGGTCATACGTTCATCTATTTCAGCACGTTCGGCAATTAACAGTTCTTTTGCTGGAATCTTTGCACGAAGTGCTTCGACAACGCTGTTGCGACCAGCAACCGCATCACTATTTGCACGAGTCTCTAAGCGGGACTCTGGTTTGCGGTTTGTGGGTCTACGAGATGGTGCAACAGCAGCTTCACGACGTTTTTTTCCGGGGCGCATTTTATTTTTCGATTCTCTTTTTAGTTAACGGTCCAGCGGGAGCCGGTTGGGGTGTCTTTGATTGTTATTCCAAGTGCAGTAAGTGAATCTCTGATTTCATCACTGGCAGCAAAATCTTTACGAGTGCGAGCCGCGTTGCGTTGGGCAAGTGCAAGTGAAATAAGGCCGTCCATGATTTCGGTTTTAGAACTATTTGAATCAGCAAAAACTGGATCAAAGGGATCACAGCCCAGAATTTCTAAGGCGCCTCGGACTTCGCTAGCGCTTTTTGCAAGTGTCGCTAAATCATTATCGGTGATTGCAGTATTGCCGATGCGCACTAACTCTGAAATATCTGCAAGTGCTTGTGGTACTGCTAAATCGATATTCATCGCTGCTGCAAATTGCGCAGAAATACTTGGCTCAATTTCTTTCTTTAAAATCTCGTGAGCACGCTGTAAAAAGCCCTCAACCCGGCGGAAATTAACGGCTGATTCATCTAGTGCTTCAAAGGAAAATTCCAGCATTGAACGGTAATGCGCGCTTCCCAAATACCAACGCAATTCGATTCCGCGAACCTTCTTTAAAATTTCCATTACTTGAAGTGAATTGCCGAGTGATTTACTCATCTTCTCCCCTGATGTTGTTACCCAAGCATTGTGCATCCAAATATTTGCAAAGGCCCATCCTGCTGATTCCGATTGTGCAATTTCATTTTCATGGTGTGGAAAAATTAAATCTAAGCCACCACCATGAATATCAAATGCTTCACCTAAATAAGCTTGTGCCATTGCTGAACATTCCAAGTGCCATCCTGGGCGGCCATCGCCCCATGGCGTTGGCCAAGATGGATCGCCAGGTTTTGCCGCTTTCCAAAGTGCAAAATCGCTTGGATCTTTTTTGTAAGTTAAATCTGCATCTTCCGCTGATTGCAGATCATCTAATTTCTGATTCGAAAGAGTTAGGTATGACTTTAATTTGCGAACTTCAAGATAAACATCGCCATTTCCAGGTGCATAGGCACTTCCATTAGCAATTAATTTCTCCATTAATTGAATCATCTGTGTGATGTGGCCGGTTGCTCTTGGTTCATAAGTTGGGGGTGCAACGTTTAGCGCAGCATATGCATCGCTAAATGCCCGTTCATATTTCATTGCAACTGCCCACCACGGAATTTCTTCGTGAACAGCTTTGTGTAAAATTTTGTCATCAATATCAGTAACGTTGCGAACAAAAGTTACGTCATAACCAATTGCAGTTAGCCAGCGCCGCAAAATATCGAAGTTGACACCTGATCGAATGTGTCCGATGTGAGGCGGTGCTTGCACGGTAGCGCCACACAAATAAACTCCTACTTTTCCAGGGCTAAGTGGAACGAATTTTGAGACCACGCGATCTGCGGTGTTATATAAACTTAGATCGCTATTTATCTTGGCCATTATCGAATTCTATCTTCCACTACTTGTTATCAGTGCCGTAGCAATCGCGCCAATGCCTTTGCCTTCGCCGGTTAAGCCAAGTCCATCTGTGGTTGTTGCGGAGACTGAAACTGGGACGCCACCAAGTGCTTCAGATATTTTCGCAATTGCCTGCACTCTACGCGGCCCAATCTTTGGTCGGTTTCCAACAATCTGCACAGCAACATTTTGGATAACAAATCCAGCAATTGTTACTAACTTAAGAGTTTCGCTTAATAACCTTTCGCCAGATGCTCCGGCATATTCTGGTTTCGATGTTCCAAAATTAGAACCAAGGTCGCCAATGTTGGCCGCTGCAAATAGCGCATCACAGATTGCATGTGCTGCAACATCGCCATCGGAATGTCCATCAACACCAATTTCATTTTCCCAGAGCAATCCAGCAAGCCAGAGCGCACGTTTTGGATCATTAGAAAATGCATGAGCATCAACACCTACACCTGTACGAATATCACTTGTCTGATTTGGAATTAAATATTTCAGAGCCGATGCTAAATCTTCTGGGCTTGTAATTTTAAGTGCGCGATTCTCGCCCTCAATTAACTTTACTTTTCCCCGCATAGCCTCAACTAAAGCGCTGTCATCAGTTGCCTCAATATTTTGCATATGGGCTTTGATTAAAGTTTCACGGGCAAAACCTTGTGGTGTCTGCACCGCACGAAGGCGTTCGCGATTCGGTGTTGAAACAACATAGTTCGCGGCATCAACTTCTTTGATTGTGTCTGCAACGCTAAGGGCTGGGATAACTGCAACTTCACCACTTGCGAGCGCTTCAATAACTCGTCTTCCAAGTTCACCAGAAGCAAGTGGTCTTGCAGCATCATGAACCAGAATAAATTCAATATCTTCTGCAATACTTTCCAGAGCAATTTTTACGCTCTTGGTTCGAGTTTCTCCACCAGTAACAACAGTTACGGCATCGCCAAGAATTTCCCGAAATCTATCTTCATAGCCCGCAGGGGCAGCAACAATTATTTGTGAGGCAACGGGGCCAAGATTTAAAACTGCATGTTCGATAAGAGTTCGCCCATTTAATTGGACGAGTGCTTTTGGAATTGAAGCGCCAAATCTGTCACCACTGCCAGCGGCAGGGATCAGTAAAGCGACTTTAGGAAGCAAGAACCTCATCTAGCATCACGCCGGCCTTCTCTTCATCTGTGCGCTCGGCAAGTGCGAGTTCAGATACCAAAATTTGCTTAGCCTTTGAAAGCATGCGCTTCTCGCCCGCAGATAAGCCACGGTCTAGATCGCGGCGATAAAGATCGCGAACAACTTCAGCAACCTTAATTACATCGCCAGATGCCAGCTTTTCAACGTTTGCCTTGTATCGACGGGACCAATTTGTTGGCTCTTCAGTGTATGGCTGACGCAAGACATTAAATACTCGATCAAGACCAGCTGAATCAACCACATCGCGAACGCCAACTAAATCAACGTTTTCTGCTGGGACTCGAACTGTTAGGTCACCTTGTGCAACTTTTAAAACCAAATAAATTTTCTCTTCGCCTTTAATGGTCCGGGTCTCAATTGCTTCAATGAGAGCCGCCCCGTGATGGGGATAAACAACGGTTTCGCCGACCTTAAAAGTCATTAATTTGGCCTTTCGATAGAGCCCAAGGATACCATTCACTCATGCTTAAGAAAAACCTGAAATCAGCCATATCCGCCCTCTTTGGAGCCCTATTAGTAGTTGGTTTAGCAGGTTGTAGCGCCTCAGGCCCAGATGCTCAAACTCGCAATGTGAGACAAGTGACCGATGGTGTTGAAGCAACTTCAGGTTCGATCAAAGCCGTAAATGTTCTTCTTGTAACTCAGGAAGATGGTTCAGCAGTTCTTGTTGGAACTTTTGTGAATACTTCTGAAACCAATGATGAAATAATTGCAATAACTGCAAATGGAATTGTTGGTGAAATATCTGTTTCAACTTTAGTTCAATACACCGCTCCTGCAATTTTTGAAGGCGATTCGAAAAACTCTTCAGCGAAATTTCCTGGATTAAATGCTAAGCCAAGTGATCAAATTGAATTAGAGGTTACTTTTGCAACTTCAGCCCCGATGAAAATGTCAGCGCTAGTTCGGGCGAAGGCTGAAGAATTTGCAAACGTTGGAAA
>CAWURN010000075.1:0-7746 GCA_963924835.1 Candidatus Nanopelagicaceae bacterium
GTGGCTTACACGCTTTATAAGCAGTAGCGGCGTTCGCACTCGAGATACCAACAAAAGTTCCGGCAAGAACTAGAACAGCAACCGATAGCGCTGAAATTTTCTTCGACATATTAACCTCCACAAAATTTAGCATTAAGCCACAAATTTATGTGGCTTCAATAACGGAATTCTATCTAAGCACACGCAAATTAAACGGGAGAAAATCTACGTGTGGCGGTGAAATTGCTGTGAATATTGGAAGTAATTAACGTTGCCGCGCTCGAACCTTGATTCCAAGCTTGCGAACCAGAGGCCTTGGCCCAAATCTCGCGATTGTGCTTAAAATTTTATATTGCCACCCAGGAATACAAATGGCTTTACCAGCCATCGCCGCACGCCAAGAATCAGCAACAACCCGATCAGCGCTAAGCCACATGAAATCTGGCAGCCCAGACATTTTCATCTTTCCCCGCTGGTGGAATTCGGTTCTAGTGAAACCAGGACATAACGCACTGATATTTATATTAGTTTTTGAAAGTTCGGTATGTAGCGATTCAGTATGAACAGTTAAATAAGATTTTGCAGCGCTATAAGTTCCGCCAGCAATAAAACTTGCAACACTTGAAACATTTATAATTACCCCTAAATCGCGTTTTAACATTTGTGGCAAAACCGCGTGCATCAATTGCATCGGCGCCCTTGCCAAAACATCAATAAGTTGCATTTCAGCTTTGATATCGCTCTTCAAAAAACTATCTTTTATCCCAAACCCTGCGTTATTAATCAACACATCAATTGGGGCCTTTAGAATTGCAAGCCGCTTAGCAACTCTGGCCAATTGCTTTTGATCAGATAAATCTGCCTGGAGAATTTCTACTTTGATTTTATAAGTTGAACTTAACACCTTCGCCCGCTCTTGTAAGCGTTTCTTATCGCGGGCTACAAGAACTAAATCGAAGCCTTTTCCCGCAAGCAAACGAGTGTAGGATTCACCGATTCCTGCTGTTGCACCTGTAACTAGAGCTGTGGCCATGCTTTACTTTACAATGGAAACATCGGAGATTTTATAATTCTTAATTAACTTCTTTCATGTCCTAGTAGCTCAGTGGATAGAGCAACCGCCTCCTAAGCGGTAGGTCGCAGGTTCAACTCCCGCCTAGGACACCAAATATTTTTTAATTATGAAAAACAACTGTTCGATCGCCAACGATAAAAATGCGATCTTGTGCGAAGTCTCGAACTGCGCGAGATAAAACCCGGCGTTCAATGTCGCGACCAGTTGCAATCAAGTCTTCTGGCGTAGAGGCATGTGTCACGTGAGCGACGTCTTGATCAATAATTGGGCCTTCATCTAACTCTGGTGTCACGAAATGGGCAGTTGCGCCAATTGTCTTTACACCACGTGCATGTGCTTGGTGATATGGCTTAGCGCCTTTAAATCCAGGAAGGAATGAATGGTGAATATTAATTATCCGACCAGACATTTGCTCGCAGAAATTTTTGGTGAGAATCTGCATGTAACGGGCTAAAACCACAAGATCTATCTCTAACTCATTAACTAAATCAGATATCTGCTTCTCAGCATCAGTTTTAGATAATTTGCTCTGGTCAATAAATTTAATGCCATGTGATTCGACTAAAGCTTTCAAATCACTGTGGTTTGAAACTACTGCAGGAATCTCGATAGGTAATTCGCCAAGCTCTTGTAAATACAACAAGTCCCGTAAACAGTGCGATTCTTTTGTGACGAGAATTAGCGCCCGCTTATGCTTTGTTGCAGAACGCAGAGAGAGATTTGGCTTGAACTGGCTTAACCCTGATTCAAGTGCGTCTTTAACCTTTGCAATTTCCAATTCGGTTTCAAATCGTGTACGCATTACGAAGTCTTGAGTTGTTGGATCTGTAAATTGTTGGTTCTCAATAATGTTTCCCTTAACTCCTAACACGGCAGTCGTCATCGCGTGCACGATCCCAGGTTGGTCCTTACATTGAAGGGTTACTATCAAATCCATTGCAGAAGTTTAATGGCTAATTGTGAATCGCTTTAACGCCTTCGGTGCCCACCAATTGCGCTCACCAAATAACCGCATAAGCGCGGGAACGAGCAAGGCGCGAACCAATGTTGCATCAAGAAGAATCGCAAAGGCGACGCCAAATCCCATGGCCTTAATGGAGGTAACACCACTTGTCACAAAGATTGCAAATACCACTGAAAGAATTACTGCAGCTGCCGTAATAATTCGAGCAGATTTTTGAAGTCCGAGCGCTACTGATTCGATATTTGAATGGCCAGCATCGTGCTCTTCTTTTATTCGAGATAGTAGAAATACTTCGTAGTCCATCGATAAACCGAAGGCGACAACTGCAATCAGAATAACTATCGAGGTATCGATGCTTCCGGTATTGGTAAATGAACCAACAAGCCAAGTTAAATTATCACCGATAAAGATCCAGGTCATTACACCCAATGTGGCTGATAGTGAGAGCAAGTTTAAGATTAGCGCTTTAATCGGCAGAATTATTGAGCCAGTAAACATAAAGAGTAGAAGCAATGTTCCAATTGCAATCCAGCCCAACGCAAGAGGTAACTTCTTTGCGATACCAATCTGGCTATCTGCATAATCTGCAGCGACGCCACCAACTAAAGTTCCTTCTGGAACTTTTAGTTCACGAATCTTAATAATCATATTTTCCGCTTCAGGTGAACGTGCACCCATACTGTGAATAGCAGCAATGCGAACATCAGAGCCAACAGTTTCAGGTGCACCAATATTTATTATTCCTGGAACATTTGCGAGATCACTTACAAAGCTATTGATCTCAACCATTTTTGTTTTTCCATTTGGAATAACTATTTCAACTGGGTTTGCCTGCTCGCCAGGGAATTTGTCCTGGCCAACTTTCGCTGCAATTGCTGCTTTGTCAGAAGCAGGTAGAACTCGGGTATCAACTTGCGAGAAGACGATATCTTTAATTGGCGAAGCCAGAGTTCCTAGAATTAATAGTGATAGAACTACAACTGCTACCGGGCGCTTCATTACATAACGCGCGGTATGTGCCCAGCGACCATCTTCCTTTGGCACAATCGCACTTTTTCGCACAACAAATTTATCAATCTTGCTTCCAAGTAAAGCCAAGATTGCGGGAAGCGGAATTAGTGCACCAAGAATTGCTATTGCAACTACAGAAACCCCGGCATAACCAAATGACTTCAAAAACATTTGTGGGAAGAAGGTAAGTGCTGCAAGGCTGATCATCACAGTTATGCCCGAGAAGAAAACTGTTCGGCCCGCTGTTTTAACAGTCTGCGCAACTGATTCCTCGACGCTCTTTCCAGCATGTAATTCTTCGCGGAAGCGATTAACCATCAAAAGTGAGTAATCGATACCAAGGCCCATACCTAAACCGGTTACTAAGTTAAGAGCGAAGATACTTACACCCGTGACAAGGCTTATCAAGTAGAGAATAAGGAAAGCGCCAAGAATTGCGCTGACGGCGACAATCACTGGCATTGCCGATGCAATGAGGCCACCAAAAACAAATAGAAGAAAGAGGAAAGTAAGAGGGATTGAAATAGCTTCCGCAAACTTTAAATCACTTGAAATTCGTTTATTTATTGCATCGTTAAATGTTGCGATACCGCCAACATAAATTCTTAAGCTTCCAACTTGGCCATCATATTTCTTCTGTAGATTCGAAGCTAAGCCACTTAGAAGAGTTGGATCTGCTTCGTCGCCATATATAAAGAGGTATGCCGAATTTCCATCAGCGCTCATCAACTGTTTTGCACCACCAGCGCTCCAATAAGAAAGAGTCTTGGCGATATCTGGCATCGAACGCAAATCAGCTTCAATTGGTGCAACTTCAGCGACAACTGCTGGATCTGCAACGTTCTTACCAGCATCAACAATAAAAATAATTGCTGGATCTTTTACTTTGAAAGTATCTGTTAAATATGTAGCAGCTTTTGAAGAATCACTATTTGGGTCTGAATATCCGCCACCTTCAAGTCGGGCGAGTACAAGTGAACCAATTACGCCTGCTGCGATAGTGGTAACAATAAAGCCAGCCAAAACTGCCTTACGACGTCTTACTAAAAAGTGACCCAACTTCTCAAACATGACTTCTATTCCCTCTATTAGTTGATTACAATTGAGTTATGAGCGATCCGAAAATTTTGCCGAAAATAACGCAAGATGAAATTGATCCTCGTGAAGATGATGATTCAAAACGCGATTTAGAAATTGAGAGCGATCGCCCACCACATCACGATTAATCATTTTTTGGAGCCGGGGGTGGTGTTGGTGCTGCTGGTGTCGCAACTGGTTTAGTAGTTCGGGAATCTGTTTTATAGAAGCCTGAACCTTTGAAAACAACACCCACATTCGAATAAACCTTCTGCACTTCACCATTGCATTCTGGGCATTCAGTGAGGGCTTCATCGCTAAATGATTGGAACGCCTCGAATTGGTGGCCACACTTGATGCAGGCATATTCATAAGTAGGCATGGGCACTATTGTAAAGAAGTGAGAGAATTACATCTAATCGAGAAGCAAATAGAGGGGAAATAATGAAGGCCGGCCGAGTAATTCGATCTGCAATAGCAGGACTGATTCTTTTATTACCTGTTTATTCATCCTCTGCGTATGCAAATAGCATCACTGCTTCGGTCCCACAAGCAGGGTCAGTTCTTACAACTTCACCAAACTCAATTGCTATTTCTACTGCTGCACCACTTTCTGAACAGGGAAGTTTAATAGTTGTAAATGATCCAAATGGTGTTGCGGTTGATGATGGATCGATAACAATTAATGGCAATGGCGCTGAGGTTGGTTTAACTGAGTTGATTACAACCGGCGTCTATACCGTTAATTACACTTTGCTATCTGATACCGACGACCCACTTACCGGTTCATATACATTTATGTTTAATGCATCTTCCAGTGCAGGAACTCCATCTCCAGAACCAACAACAATAATTACAACTGAAGTTGAAAAGAATTTAAATGGTGGATCAAACGCCTTTGTTTACACGCTATTAGTTCTTGCAGCGTTTGTGTTTATTTTTCTAGTTTGGTACGCGAAACAGAGTTTTGGTGGATCAAAAAGACCAAAGCGTAAATAGCGGTTAGCCATTAATGTTTTTTTCGGTTGATTCTCATGTCCAAAGTGCTAGCGGCATCTTAGGATTTTTAACGCCACTAGTTAAAGATTTACAAATTCTTTCAGCCACAACGTTAATCGGGCTCTTACTTGCAATTGGATTCTTTATCCGTGAAGAACACGCAAGATTATTGCCTGAGGGAATCCGAATTCGCAATCTTGCAATAATCCCAGCGGCAGCTTGGTTGATGTCTAGCCTCGGTATGTTATTTGTAGAACTCTCAAATTTACTAGCCACACCAATCGTTGATTCTTTTGATTTCGTAGTTATAAAATCTTTTGTTACTCAGACCGCATTAGGCAAAAGTTTCGCAATAAATATTGCGGCAGCCGCCATTGCGCTTCTGCTTATTCCAAGAATTAAGCGAACTACAGGTTCATTTTTTATTCTGGCAATTACTTTTATTGGGGTTCTCGCACCCGTTTTTCAGAGCCACTCAAGTAGTTCAGGAAATCATGGTTTAGCAATCGGATCCTTATTAATTCACGTAATAGGAATATCGCTCTGGGTTGGTGGAATTATTGCCTTGATTCTTATTAGTAAGCCAGAGCGCGAGATTTCAATCCCAAGGTTTAGCACTTTGGCTCTGTGGTCAGCAATTGCGGTTGTTTTAAGTGGATCATTAAATGCTTGGACCAGATTGAATTTTCGAGATGCTTGGAATTCGCAATATGGCAATTTAGTTATTTATAAAATCTTATTGAGTGCAATCCTTATTTTTATTGGGGCTACCCATCGAAAATTCATAATTAAGAAATTAGCAGGTTCTAGACAGGTCTACCAACTTCTAATCGTTGAAGTAATTGTGATGATTACAGCAATCAGCGTGGGATCTTGGCTTTCAACTAGTGCACCGCCAACTCTTGCAAATCCAAGAAGCATAGATGCGGCAGAAGGAATTGCCGGAAGCCCAATGCTTCCAGCTCCGACGTTAAATAATGTTTTGTGGACCTATGTTCCTGATGCTGCTTTCTTAGGGATATTAATTTTTATTACTGCGCTATATATAAGAGGTGTAGTAATTCTGGCAAAGCGTGGTGATAAGTGGCCAGTTGGGCGGACTGTTTCATTCGCACTTGCAGTAGCGGCAACTGATTTTGCAACGAGTGGTGGACTTGGTGCGTATGCGCACTTCGCATTCTCGTATCACATGGTTGCTCACATGATTTTAGGAATGGTTGCGCCTATTGGCTTTGTTCTAAGTGCACCAATAACACTTGCACTACGAACACTTCCGATTGGTCGAACTTCAGATGAACGTGGAATTCGCGGAAATTTAATTGCACTAATGCACTCAAAATATTTTCAAGTTATTTCAAATCCAGTTGTAGCCTTAGCAATATTTGATGGATCACTCTTCTTGCTATATATGACGCCACTCTTTGGTGATCTGATGCAAAGCCATCAGGGCCATCTATTTATGAATATTCACTTCCTGCTGGCAGGTGCGCTTTTCTTCCATGTAATAGTAGGAATTGATCCATCACCAAAACGAATTCCTTATATTGTTCGAATCATTGTGTTATTCGCTGCGATGAGCATTCACGCATTCTTCTCAATTGCACTTCTGTCCGCTACAACGCTATTAGATGGTGGATATTTCTTAAGTTTGGAACGTCCATGGGCAACTGATCTTTTGGCAGATCAAAGCGCCGGCGGGGCAGTCGGTTGGGCAATGGGGGAAATTCCAATCCTTATCGCGCTTGTTGCAACTTTCATTCAATGGGTTCGCGCTGATAAGAAAGAAACTGGCCGCATCGATCGAGCCGAAGATCGCGCTGCAGCGATGGGTGAAGATGATGATTTAGCTAAATACAATAAATATCTTGCTGGTTTATCTAAACTGGACGAACCGAAAGAAAATTGAGTTAATTAACCCATGGATCCGCTATTTGGTGAAGAGTACGAATCACTTCGGGATAGCGTGCGTGCACTTGCGACGAAGAAAATTGCGCCCTTCGCAAAAGCAGTAGATGAAGAATCACGTTTCCCACAAGAAGCATTTGAAGCGCTGCAAGCCGCAGATTTAGCCGCTGCACATGTTGATTCAAAATATGGTGGACAAGGCGCAGATTCACTCGCCACAGTAATTATTATTGAAGAAGTTGCAAGAGTTTGTGGATCCTCATCATTGATTCCAGCTGTAAACAAATTAGGTTCACTTCCAATTATTCTCGCTGGCAGTGAGGAATTGAAAGCTAAATATTTGCCGCAATTAGCGGCCGGTAAGGGATTCTCTTATTGCTTATCAGAATCAGAGGCAGGTTCTGATGCTGCTGCAATGAAAACTAAAGCGGTTAAAGATGGAGATAGTTGGGTTATTAGCGGCAGTAAGAAATGGATTTCAAATGCTGGCTTCTCAGATTTCTACACAGTGTTGTCACAAACCGATCCGGCACTTGGTGCAAAAGGAATAACTGCTTTCGTTGTAGAGAAGAGTGATGCCGGAGTTTCATTTGGTGGACATGAAAAGAAAATGGGCTTTAGGGGTTCGCCAACGCGTGAAGTTTATTTTGATAGCGTAAAGATTTCAGACGATAGAAGAATCGGTGAAGTAGGTTCTGGTTTTGCACTCGCGATGAAAACTCTCGACCACACTCGA
>CAWURN010000076.1:0-6400 GCA_963924835.1 Candidatus Nanopelagicaceae bacterium
TGCGTTAACCCGACCTCCTCTGGACTAAGACGGCCACGGTATTTCCGTGACAGGAGGGTTAATACTTTCCTTAATCCAACCCAGGGGGCCGGTTCAAGGAGGTTAAGGGTAAGGCTTAGAGGCCTCAAAGAGTAAATCGAACAGGGAACCCTGTGTATTTCGGGCCGCCAGAGCGCGTTTTATGAGCGTCCAGACCAGATAAACGGTGGCCGCAATGCGGATCAGCGTGATGGTGGCATAGCCGCCCTGTTGCAGACCAAATGTGGCGCCAGTAAAAAGAGCTAGGTGTTGCCAGATTGCAATGTGATACATAGTTTCAGCGATCTGCCAGATCCAAAAAGCGTGCAGATCTTTTTTGTTTGTAAGCGCAACAACTGCCAAAGGTGTTAACCACAATACATATTGCGGTGAATACACCTTGCTGGCAACCATCACAATAGCTAAAACAATAAATGCAACAGAGGCAAGAGTTGGTGTGTTCTTTAGTTCAAAGAGGAATATAACAAAGGCGGTTAATCCAATGAGTAATAAGAGAATTGCTAAGTAATTCAAATTTGCAAGTCCTAAACCTAATTGACTAAAGGCCAACCACAGCGAACCCCAGTCGGCTTCGCGCTCCAAGTTGAGTTTATAGAAACGCCACCATCCTGTGGGGGTTGTGAGTGCAAAGGGAAGATTAATTGCCAACCAAATAGCAACAGTAGTTGCAGCATATTTAACCATCTCTCGTATCTGGTTAGAGCGCCAGAGAATAAAAATAATTGGTAGGAGCAGGAATACTGGTAAGAACTTTGTTGAAATTGAAACCGCAAGTGCGATAGAACTATATAGATAAGCTTTTCGATCAAACCAGTAAATAGCTAGCATCATCGTGGCAATAGCCCAAAGATCCCAGTTGATGTAAAGGGATGCAATCATGGCTGGCGCAATTGGAACTAGGTACGTGAACTCTGGTTGTATTTTTCTCACCATAAAGATTGCAAATATGAAAAGTAGTGCTATTAAAAGTGCGTTAAAGTTAAAATAGGAAATAGGTGAGTGAGCAACAAAGGATGTCGCATACATAATGAGTCCAGTTAGAACTGGGTACTCAACAGCGTTGGTGTCACTTTTATAGGGCCATGTGTTATCAGCTATCCCTCTTGCACCAAAAAGAGATGGGAGATCGCTATAACAAGCGTGAATATATTGATCTGGTGTTGCCCAGTTAGTACCTTCACAGTGTGAGAATTTAGTAAAAGAGAGCAGCGCTGCAAAGATTGCTAGTGCGAGTAATGCCCGTGTGCGCATTGCCATTATGGGGTGCGAGTTTGCTTCCCACCCGAAGTGATAACAACTGGCTCAAGTCCACCGATATTTGATGGTGCTGGGAAGTCCATTACTGGTTCACCTTTAAGTGCACCCTTCATAAAAGTAGTCCAAATTCTAGCTGGGAAAGTTCCTCCTGTTACAGAGGTCAACCCACCAATTCCATTGAGAGATTCAGATGCACTATCGCGGAACAGGGCAACTGATGCTGCTAATTGTGGTGTGTAAGCACTAAACCATGCAGAAGCATTCGATTGAGATGTTCCAGTCTTACCTGCAGCTGGACGGCCTAATGCAAGTGCTGCAGCACCAGTTCCACCGGTAATTGTTCCCTTGAGTGCGTAGGTTAAATCAGCCATCACTTCTTTACTAAATACTTCCTGGGTTTCTTGCTTGCCTTCATACAAAACACCTTTGTTAGAACCAATTACTTGGGAAACTAAATACGGTCTTGATTTGATTCCTTGAGCAGCAAAAGTTGCATATGCATTTGCAACATCAATGACGCGCGGACTTGCAACACCTAGAACAACAGAAGGTGTTGGAATCATTGCAACTGATTCTGGAATACCCGCGCGGCGTGCGACATCAACAACTGCAGCAGGACCAACTTTGATTCCTAGTGGCACAAAGATTGTATTGATTGAGTGCTTAGTTGCATACATAAGATCAACTTGGCCCCAACCTTCATTGCCATAGTTTGAAACCTCATAAGGCTTTCCTAGATCATCAAATACTTGTGGTGAATCACCGTTCCACATCGATGTTAAAGGAATACCTTGTTCAAGAGCGGCAATGATTGCAAAGGGTTTAAAAGTTGAACCAGCAAGTGCAATGGATTGTGTTGCATCACTGAGTTGGCGCTGTAAGTAGTCCCGACCACCATAAAGAGCCACTATTTCACCAGTTCCGGGCCTAATTGCGACTAAACCAATACGTAAGTTTTCTGGGGCCTTTGATGGATAGAACTTATTAACTGCATCAACGGCAGATTGTTGCGCCTTTTGATCGAGCGTCGTTTTAATAACAAGACCACCAACAAGAAGTTGATCTTGGGTAAAACCTAATTTAGCTAACTCTTTAGTAACAGCTTCAATGATGTGACCTTTAGGTCCACTTAACTGTCCTGAAGTTGAACGTGGTGCAACTGTTGGGAACTTCATCTTTGCTTCTGCGTCTTTATCCAGCCAACCAGCCTCAATCATTCCCTCTTTGACGTATTCAAATCGTGCTTGCAAACGCTCTAAGTTTCCTTCTTTAAATGCTGGGTCATATAAACCAGGAGAGCGCAAGATAGATGCAATGACTGCGGCCTGTGAATTTGTTAATTGGTCAACGTTACGGTTGAAATACTGCTGGGAAGCGGTCATAACACCATATGAACCACGGCCGAAGTAAATAGTGTTTAAGTAACTTTCAAAAATTTGATCTTTAGATAGTTGGTTCTCTAACTTAATAGCGATAACTAGCTCTTTGATTTTTCTTTGAATCGTTCGACTTGGTGTTAAAAAGGCTGTTTTTGCGTATTGCTGCGTAATGGTTGAGCCGCCTTGCAGTGAACCACCTCTTAAGTTGTTAACAACTGCGCGCAAAATACCTGTAACAGAAAAGGCACGGTTGGAATAAAAACCACGATCTTCTGCTGCCAGAACTGCATGGCGCACATTCAATGGAATCTTTGCTAGTGGAACAATTTGGCGATTCTGGGTTCCTACGCGACCGATTTCTTCGCCATTTGAGTATTGAATAATCGTTGATTGTGAATTCACATATGCATTTGCGTCAGGAATCTCTACAGTGACATAGGCCAGGGCAAAAAGAACAGATCCTGCAATAAAGCCAAAGCCGCCTAGAAAGACGGCTGATCTGATCAGTAACTTACGCATTACTTAAGGCTACCGCGTGGCATAATCCTCGTCCTCCAAGGTGCGTACTTTGCGAGGCGCCTTGCGTTCGCGGCCATCACCTAAAATGAATGAGGCGCACAGGTGATTCCATGAACATCCACGGCACACCTCTACAAGATAGACGCGGAACTCTCCAAACTCACTTTCCATCTCAGTTAACTCTTTAACATTCTTGATGCGACCTGAATACTGACCTAGCTGTTCACCAAACGCGTAACGGAGTTCAATCAGTTCATTTTTCTTACATACTGGGCAGTTACGTCCAACTTTCTCCCCATGCCATTTTGCCGCACGCATCAAGTAAGGATCGGCGTCGCATGCATCAACAACACCACGGAAGAGGGCAATTAAAGTGGCGCGCTTATCAAGTGAATAGTCGATGAACGAACGTTGAGATTTCATAGGAGTACAGAATAATCCTAATTAAGCCAGTACGCTCTTCATTATGAGTTTCCTTGGTTTGCTACGGCATCCTAGGTTCTCCCGCTTGCTTGCAATCCGCTGGACAGGTCAAGCCACCGATGGTGTCTTTCAAAGCGCTCTAGCCTCTTTTGTTCTTTTCTCACCTGAACGCCAAGCCAATGCGTTAAGCGCTGCGATTGGTTTTGCAGTTGTTTTATTGCCATATTCAATTGTGGGACCTTTTGTTGGAACAATTCTAGATCGCGTTTCTCGCCAGCGCGCACTATTTTTTGCAAACCTTGCTCGAAGTGCCAACTTATTACTTGTTGCCCTCTTTGTTTTTAGTGGAACCACTGGTGTTGCCCTAACAGCTGTTGTCCTTATTGCATTTGGAATCAATCGTTTAATCCTTGCCGCACTTTCTGCTGGATTGCCACTTCTCATTGATGCGAAATCACTTATCACTGCAAATGCGACTGCAGTTACTGGTGGATCAGTTCTTGTTGTTATTGGAGGTGGTATAGGTGTGGGAGTTCGAGCCATTACTGATTCATTGGCAATTGCCAATCACGCTGATGCGCTCTTAATCCTTATGGCTAGCGCTGGTTATTTCACTGCAGCGTTATTGAGTAGCCGGCTCAACAAATATGAGATTGGCCCACTTGAACATGAAAAGAAGCAAGCCAGCTTTATGCAAGGCATCATTGAAATGCGTGAAGGTTTCCAATTTTTGCGGGTTAACTCTGATGCTGCCCGTGGAATTTTGGCAACAGCCGTGCACCGTGGGGGATTAACTGCGCTGACTCTTACAGCTTTATTACTGGAGCGAAACTCATTTAATGATCCCAATTTTCCGGAAGATGGTTTAAAAGGATTTGGTTTTGCACTTTCATTTGCCGGGATTGGCGTATTTCTTGGCGCTTTCCTAGCACCTTATGGGGTTTCAAAAGTAGGACGCCATCGTTGGATTCGCTTAGCAATTCTGGCAAGTGCTGCCTGCCCGCTAATTTTAGCTACCACACAAACTCAACTCACATTAATTCTTACAGCATTTCTAGTTTCATTCTTTGGACAGAACTTAAAAGTAACTAATGACGCATTGGTGCAATCCAAGATTGATGATTACTACCGTGGTCGTGTATTTGCGGTGTATGACGTTGTTGTTAATGGAGTAATTGTTTCAGGGGGATTAATAGCAGCACTATTACTTCCAACATCTGGTTTAGGTGCAACGGTTCCGCTCTGTGTGAGTGTGGCTTACTTTTTAGTGGGAGTGCGCTTACTTCGCGGTTCTGTCTTTCCACCAGTTAAGTAGAGCTTGGGTGGCTCTCTCTTGACCAATTTGTCCTAGTTCAAGACGTAGTTCCATAAGAAAATCCATAGCCGCGCCAACATCTCGTGATGGCTTTAAATTCAATATCTCCATCACTTGTTGACCGTCTAGATCTGGGCGGATCTTTGAAAGCTCTTCTTCTTCCATTAAAACTTCAATACGCGCTTCGAGTGAGTCATAGACAGCAGCTAAGCGCGCAGCCTTTGTTTTGTTTCGAGTGGTGCAATCGGCACGAGTGAGAACATGTAGATGAGTCAATAAATCTCCAGCATCTCGCACATATCTACGCACGGCAGAATCAGTCCATTCTCCATCCCCGTAACCGTGAAAGCGCAGGTGCAAAGTAGTCAGTAATTCAACGGCCTCCACAGTGTCACCATCAAAGCGAAGTTCAGATAATCGCTTCTTTGCAAGGCGAGCCCCCACTACTTCATGGTGGTGAAATGAAACTCCGCCGCCTTCAATGAAGGCACGAGTCTTTGGTTTTCCAATGTCATGTAATAGCGCAGCAAGACGGATAACAAGGTTAGGACCACCTAAACGGTCTTCATGCTCGATTGCTTGTTCAAGGACTGTAATTGAATGCTCATACACATCCTTGTGATGATGATGCTCATCGACTTCAAGACGCAGTTTAGGAATTTCTGGCAGAACCAAATCTGCTAGGCCTGTGTCAACCAATATTGTAATTCCTTTTCGAGGGTTATTTGACATAAGAATTTTTATAAATTCATCACGCACGCGCTCTGCGGAAATAATCGAGATGCGATGCGCTAACTCTTTAATTGATGTTAAAACATTGGTCTCTATTTCAAAATCTAATTGGCTGGCAAAACGTGCAGCGCGCATCATCCGCAGTGGATCATCATTAAATGAATCGTTAGGTAGGCCTGGTGTACGTAGGGTTCTTTCTGCTAAATCTTGTAAACCATTAAATGGATCAATGAACTCTGGTTTATCAGTTGTTAACTCAAGTGCCATTGCGTTAACAGTAAAATCGCGGCGCGATAAATCACCGTGAATTTCTTTTCCATATTCAACAGCTGGTTTGCGTGAATCAGCATCGTAATGTTCAGTGCGATATGTTGTTACTTCAACAGTTGTGTCACCACGTTTGCCTGCAACTGTTCCAAATGCAATGCCAATATCCCAAACATTTTCTGCCCACTCATTTAAAATCTTTTTAGTTTCTTGTGGCAACGCATTCGTTGTAAAATCTAAATCATTTCCGAGTCTTCCTAAGAGCGCATCGCGCACAGGTCCTCCAACCAATGCCAAAGTAAAGCCTTTGGCTTTAAAGGATTGCGCCAATGAACTAGCCAGCGGGGCTCGTTCAATAAGTGAGCGAATGGCTAACTCGCCCGCGGCTCCTAATGCGTTACTCACAATAAGTAAGGTTAGAGCAGTACCCTTGCTCCATGATCCCGGCACCTGGTGCGGGCAGCGAAGG
>CAWURN010000077.1:0-3292 GCA_963924835.1 Candidatus Nanopelagicaceae bacterium
GTTAGGAAAATTCTCCAGATCACTAATTGCAAATTTCGATCAATCCCTAAGTAAAACTGTCGGCAAAATTATGGAGACCCCAAATGCCGATGTCATGGAAGCCGAAGAATTTGCTATGGGAAGTGCGATTGAAGCTCTTGAAGTATTTGAAAAGGCGCCACGCGAAAACTTCTCAGAAATTGGTTATGAAAGACTTTTAAAGTTCGCAAAAGAGCTACGTGAATTACGCAGATATTTAGTTGGCTCAATTACCGACTCGATTATGGAAGCAGAGAGATTCTTATTCTTAGATACTGAAGTTATGGTGCGCGATGGTTTTGCTCAAGGCCGCAAGCACTTAGATGCCTTCTTGGATGAAGCCGCAAAGTTTCAGCGAAACGGTGGAACCATCTCAACCTTCCTAGAATGGTTAAAGATCGCGGACTCCGAAGAAGGCGGACTAAAGCCAGTATCAGTGGCTGCTAATAAGCATGCAGTTCAGATACTTACTATTCACGCTGCTAAAGGTTCGGAATGGGACTTTGTTGCAGTTCCCGGATTAGTAACGGATAACTTCCCAAGTTCTGGCAAGAATTTAGATCTCTGGACCTCTAATTCTGCTGCGCTTCCAATTTCACTTCGCGGAGATGCAACCCAATTTGATGACTTTGTTTTCCCTTCGAATTCTCCAAAACATGTAGAAGTGCGTAAGGCTCTTGATGTTGTCAAAGAATCATGGAAGAAGCGCCGCGAAGAGGAGGAATGGCGGCTGGCCTATGTTGCATTTACTCGGGCAAAAATTAATTTAATAGCAACGGCCTCTTGGTTCGGAAATGGAATGGACCCAGTCGATGCCAGCGCACTGTATGACTTAGTTGAATCAGTTGTTGATTCAGTGAATCCAGCGAACAAAATATTTGAAATGGCTAAACCAACTTCAGAGAATCCAACTCGAACAAATCCTAGAACTGGAATCTGGCCAGCAAAATCTGCTCGCGCCGATCTGGTTCGTGAAACTGTGGAATTTGTTTCAAAGAATTCTGCTTTCGCAACTCCACAAGATTTACTTGATGCCGCTAAAACACCAGAACAAGTTGGATTAGCAAATGATGCGATTGCTCTAATTGCAGAAGTGGGGATGCGAAAAGCAGATCTCCAGGTAAAACTTCCAACTCGAATGTCAGTTTCAACTTTAGTTAATCTTGCAGAAGACCCTGACGCACTTGCGCTAAATATTCGACGCCCAATGCCAAACCACATTGATAAATATGCAAGACGTGGAACGGCATTTCACCTCTGGATAGAAGCGCAATATAAAGATCCACAAGTGTTAGATGAGGATGATTTATATGCAACAGCGGGCGCCCAAGTTAACGCGGACGAAATACCGTTAGAAGATTTGAAGGCTAAGTGGTTAGAAAGTGATTGGGCCGAACGCGATCCGGCACCTGGTGGAATTGAAGTGCCATTTGAAACAGTTCTGGGTGGGGTTTTACTTCGTGGGCGCATAGATGCGGTCTATGAGAAGGATGGGCACTATGAAGTAGTTGATTGGAAGACCGGTAAAACCAAGAGCGGAGATGACTTAGCGGCTGCCGCAATTCAATTAGCGATGTATCGCTTGGCTTATTCAAAGTTGTTCGGCATTGCCCTTGAAAACATAAGCGCCGCGTTTCATTACGTTGGTTCAAATGAAACCGTACGACCAGCAGATCTATTAGATGAAAATCAATTAATTTCTATTGTTACCGGCAAGTGATCGCTGATATCGCTTTGCAAAGAAATTAGCCTAACCGCAGCAATTGTAGCGTTATCGCTTAGTATGTAATCAAACTGAATCTTGGGTTGCCAGGATGGATAGCTCGCCATGGAAACCAGAGATTTCCACTTAGATAACTTTACTGGAATGTTAAAAGGCAAATTTAAGTCACCAATTAAAAAGTGTTTGCCTGGCATCTTTGCTAACCAGCGCTTCACTCGCCACAACTGATACAAATTAACTAATGGCACAAACGAAAGATGAACATTCACAACTGTGTAGCCATTCTCTAATTGGGCGGCTACTGCGTATCTTGGTTCATCCTTCACATAGATAAATCTTAATTTTGGTTTTGCTGAAGCTTCAGTGGATGCATCAGGAAAAACCAATGGCAATCCAACAACTGATTTTCCGAGAGCCAAAATTTCCCATTTCTTAACTGGAACGCTAGTAATCAAACCAATCCCATATGAGGGCGGGTTGTTCGAATTCATCACATCGGAGTTAGTAATCAAAACCGCCTCGTCCTTTCGAACTCTGCGCCACTTGAATCCCGGTGTTCCAATAACGCAACGTACGAAACCGAAATATGTTGTACCTAATTCACTTGCTAGTTCGGCCACCTGAAAAACCTGATCCGAACGGTCTTGATATGCATCAACTTCTTGAACGCCAATTACAAAATCAGAACGACCAACATCTAACGTATTTGCAATAGCCCGGAAATTTGTCGCACCTTGCCCATGTAGCAAGTTCCAGGAAGTTATTCGCATTTGCGCACCTTATTAGCATTTCATATGCATTTCTCGCCCCAATTTGCCTGCCCTAGTAGGGTCTGTGGGTGAATGTTTTGAAACTCCCATTGGCCAGCGAGGCGGTAGATCGCTCTGGAGAGCTTCGAACAAAACCTGATGAATTGGCGAAACTTTGGCGGAGTGCCAGCATTCTGCACTTCGCATCGGGCAAATTTCGAGTCAAACCAAATCATGAATTGGATTTCCAAAGTTCGGAACAAATTGCCCAACTTCGAAAAGATGAGAAGTTCGCACATGGTGAAGAGTTATTTCTCGGCATCGACAACGGTATCTCTTATTTTGCTTGGTGCAGTGATGCAATTGATTTTGAAAGCTTTGAAACACTTGAAAATTATCAAACCCTAAGAACGTTAGGCGATTTTTTATCGCAACTTGAAATGGGATTGGCGATACATACACAAGCAATATCTAACTGGCATCACACACATCAATTCTGTGCAAGATGTGGCGCCCCAACATTAAGTGCAAATGGTGGGTCGGTACGCAAATGTTCAACAGATGGGTCAGAGCATTACCCAAGAACAGATGGCGCAGTAATTGTTTTAGTTAAGGACGATAAGGATCGAGTTTTACTTGGCCGCCAGAAAGTTTGGCCAGAGAAGCGATTCTCTTGCTTTGCAGGTTTTGTTGAACCTGGTGAATCTTTTGAGCAAACAGTTCTGCGTGAAGTATTTGAAGAATCTGCAATCCGCGCTGATGAAATAACTTATCTTGGTTCTCAACCTTGGCCATTTCCAGC
>CAWURN010000078.1:0-9230 GCA_963924835.1 Candidatus Nanopelagicaceae bacterium
TGGCCCAAATACGCCTCGATAACTGCTGGATTTTTCTTAACTTCGTCATAACTTCCTGATGCAATTAACTTTCCAAAATTCAAGACATTTACTGAATCCGAAATTTCACGAACGAAATCCACATGATGTTCAACAATTAAAATTGAGCAGCGACGCTTTAATTGTTTTATTAATGATGCCAGTGCATCAATATCATCTTGTCCTAATCCGGCTGCCGGTTCATCCAACATTAACAAACTTGGATTTATTACCAAGGCGCGGGCTAAGGCAACCCGCTTTGAATCTGGATAGCTAAGTTCTGAAGGTTTGTTATCAATTAATGAGGAGCCGCCAACCCAGGCAAGAGCTTCCTCTGCGCGCTCCTTCAAGTTAGCTTCAACTTTTCCAGATAGCCCAAAGAGTTCTTTTACAAAATTTGGTTTGTATTTTTTATCTGCCCCGACCATTACGTTTTGCAGAACGGATAATTCATTAAACAGTCCTACGCCTTGCAAGGTTCGAGTAATTCCAAGATCAACTAATTCATGCGGCTTGGGAAATGCTCTTTCAACACCATCAAATTCAAATTTTCCAGAATCACTTTTAACAAGACCTGATATGCAATTAAAGACTGTGGTCTTGCCAGCACCGTTTGGGCCAATCAATCCAACAACGCTATTTTTTGGAACCGTAAATGAAACATCAGTTAACGCTTTGATGCCACCAAAAGAAACTGAGAGGTTCTTTAGGGATAGTTGGGTTGGACTCACGCGTAGATTCTAGGCACGCGAGCGGCAATTCGCGTAACTATCTCGTAATTAATTGTTCCGGAAGCCGCCGCCCATTCATCAATTGAATATCCGAGGGGCCCGAAAACTTCAGCAGTATCGCCCGTTACTGCATTGGAATCAGCCCCAAGATCAACAACAAATTGGTCCATCGAGACTCGGCCGATAATTGCAGCCTTTCGTCCAGCAACGAAAACGCCCGCTGCACTACTCGTATTGCGTGGGATTCCATCGGCATAACCCATAGCAATAATGCCCAACTTAGTATCGCTAGAAGTTAACTGGGTTCCACCGTATCCAACTGGCGAACCTGCTGGAACACGTTTCACCAAATGAATTTCAGCTTTCAAAGTCATTACTGGTTCAAGTTCTAATTCCAAAGATGTGCCGAGAGTTGTTACATCTGGACTTAAACCATACATCGCGATTCCCAAACGAATAATATTTTTATGTGCGCCGGTATTAGTTAGTGCAGCTGCTGAATTGGCAAGATGAACATATTTCGGAGTGATTCCAATATCCTGAAGTTGTGCCAATTTACTTTCGAAGTCTGATACCTGATTCTGGTTCGCTATTTCATTTGGTTCATCGGCCCTTGCAAAGTGAGACCAAAACCCGACAACTTCAAGATCTGCGCCTTTTATGGCAATCAAAAATTCTGGCCATTCGCCTAATAATCCACCACGGGTCATTCCCGTATCAACTTCGATATGCACACGTGGTTTTTTCCCAAGCGCTTTACCTGCCGCAAGAACTAGTTCTAAATGTTTTAGTGAAGGAATTGCAAGATCAATATCTAATTCAATAGCCTTTTTAAAATCTGAACTTGGTGGCGTTAACCAAGAAATAATTGGGGCCTTTATTCCAGCATCTCGCAACGCTATTGCCTCTTCTAAGAGTGCTACGCCTAGCCAAGTTGCGCCAGCATCAATTGCACATTTAGCTACTGGAATCAATCCATGACCATAAGCATCAGCTTTAACCACTGCCAAAATTTGGGCAGAGGTTTTAGATTTAATTAAACTAATATTATTTGCAATAGCTTTTAGATTTACTTCAACAAATGCGCGCATTACTTTGCCTCGACAATCACCATTGCGGAAGCAATTCCAGCATCATGTGAAAGCGTTAAATGAACGTTGAAGTTGGCAAGGCGATTGGCCATCTCGCCCGTGAATTGAAAGTTTGGCTTACCTGAAGGTTCATTTACAACTTCCGCCTCTTGCCAATTAAATGCCGCTTTTGCATTAAGCGCCTTCGCTAACGCTTCCTTAGCGGCGAATCTGGCAGCAAGACTAGAGAGGTTTAACTTTGCTTCGTTTGGCGTGAAGACTCTATTTAGGAGTGATGGCGTACGCGTTAATGATTCCTGAAAACGATCAATAGCTACTACGTCAATTCCAATCCCAAAAATAGCACTCATCACGAAGGCTGTTTCTTTGATGGAATAAATCTATCTATCGCAATAATCGCAACTAGCAACGCCCCACCTATAAACACACCGCCAAGTAAATCAGAGAACCAGTGAGTGTTTCTAATCAAAGAGACCATTACTACCACAAAGGTTATTAACCCAACTATTGGATATAAATTGATTCCTTGGAATGGTGCGCGATTCGTATAACGGTAAATTAAATATGCAAGAAGTCCCCAACTAACCAAAGCGTTTGATGCATGCCCACTTGGGTAAGACATGCCATTTGCGAATAACACATCAATTGAAAGCCTTGGCTTAGTTCTTCCAATATATATTTTGGTTAGACCAACAACGACATTGAGAGACAGTAAAGCTAGTATTGAAAGATTTACTGGGCGAAAAGACTTAAATCGCCACCCGATAAAGCTGGCGGAAATCAATAGCACGGTAGCCGTAAACCAACGCAGACCAAGGTCATCTAGTCCAATTAAAATATGTCCCGCAAGACCTTTAAATTTTGGATTTTTTAGATTCAAAATGTAATGATCTAATTCGTAAATCCAACCTCGAGTTAGAACTTGTTGGGTTATGAAAAGAAACCCTAGAAGTAAGAGTCCGGATACTCGAAGGGCATGAAACATTTCAGTGCGCCTTTTATCCAAGTTAATTAAGGGTTCTATTGTCACTTCATTCAACCGTCACAGACTTAGCTAGATTTCGTGGCTGATCAACATCGTTGCCTCGGGCGATTGCCATTTCATATGCAATCACTTGAAGTGGAACCACGGAAAGTACTGGTTGCAAGAATTCGTGCGTTATTGGAATTCGCACCAAATAATCTGCTGCAGCTAATGGTGAATCCGCTATCGCAATTATTACTGCGCCTCTGGCTTTAACTTCTTGAATATTAGATGACATTTTCGCGGCTAGCAATGAACCAGCAGCAGGCATGATTGCTACAACTGGAGTACCTGCTTCAATTAAAGCGATCGGACCATGTTTTAGTTCGCCACCTGCAAAACCTTCGGCATGCATATATGCCAATTCTTTCAATTTAAGAGCGCCCTCAAGTGCGGTGGGAAATCCAACATGTCTACCTAAAAACAACATCGAGTTCGAATTACTAAATTTTCTGGTTAATTCACGGAGTGGTTCAACGGTCTCTAAAATCTGCTCAACTTTCGCTGGTAGCTCTGAAAGTTCGCTCTCAATTTCACTTATCAATTCTGCGGAAATTGTTCCTCTGATACGACCTATGTGCAGACCAATTAAATACATCGCAATTAATTGGGTTTCAAACGCTTTCGTTGAAGCCACTGCTATTTCAGGACCTGCGTGTGTGTATAGAACAGCATCTGATTCGCGAGGAATGGTTGAGCCATTTGTGTTGCAAACTGCAAATACTTTTGCACCCTTCTCTTTGGCGTATCGCATCGCCATCAAAGTATCCATAGTTTCACCTGATTGTGAAATAGGAATTAATAAGGTTTTCTTGTTGACACTTGGTTCGCGATATCGGTATTCCGAAGCAAGTTCAATATCAACTGCAATGTTTGCCCATTTTTCAATCGCATACTTTCCAACTAGTCCTGCGTGGTATGCGGTTCCGCAAGCAACAATTACCACTTTATCAATATCTGTTAAATCTAAACCTTTGGTTACATCACTCTCTAAACCTGAAATTCTTCCAAGTAAGGTATCTGCAATAGCCTTGGGTTGTTCAAAAATTTCCTTAAGCATGAAATGTTCAAACCCGCCTCGCTCTGCCGCGCTGGCATCCCAAGAGATCTTATATTCATTGTGTGGCAAGGTTTTGCCGGCAAGGTCTGTGATGACAATTGATTCTGCAGTTATATCTGCAACTTCATCCTGTCCTAATTCCAGAGCGCGTTTTGTATGCGAAATGAAAGCAGAAACATCTGAGGCCAGAAAATTCTCACCGCTACCAACACCAACTACTAGTGGAGAATTTCGGCGAGCACCAACGATTCGGCCAGGTTCATCGCTATGAATAGCAAGCAACGTGAATGATCCACGCAATTGTTTGCACACATCTCGCATTGCTGCCGCTAAATCGCCATCGTGTTTCTTTCGAGAATCACTTAAAAGGTGTGCCACTGATTCACTATCTGTTTCAGATTTAAAGACATGACCAACTTTTTCCAATTGCTGTCGCAGTTCCAAATAATTCTCAATAATTCCATTGTGAATTACTGCAAGTTTTCCTTCGTTATCTAAATGTGGATGTGCGTTCTCATCTGTAGGTCCACCATGAGTAGCCCATCTGGTGTGGCCGATTCCGCTGTGAGATTTTGGAACTTTATCGCCCAATACTTCTTCAAGATTTCCTAATTTGCCAGCACGTTTTTCAATCCAAAGTTTTTCACCAGCGTTTGTAATCAATGCAATTCCAGCAGAGTCGTAACCGCGATATTCGAGTTTCCGTAAACCCTCTAAAACGGGAGTTAGTGCGAGTTCTTTGCCGGCGTACCCAACAATGCCGCACATTTTAAAAGCTCCTTCTTCAACTTAAGAGGGCTAGAAGAGTTACGAGAGTTCTAATCTTACTAGCGCTGCTAGTTTCGAAGCGATTTCCTCTGCCACAACCGCGCTCTCGGCTTCAACCATAACTCTTACTAATGGTTCGGTGCCCGATGCACGTAGCAAAATTCGACCATTTGCTCCAAGTTTAGATTCGTTATCTCCAATAGCAGCAGCGATAGCTTTTGATGTTGTGAGATTCGCCTTATTAACTCCATCTACATTGATTAACACTTGCGGAAAGCGAACCATAACTTTAGCTAATTCACTTAAAGATTTCTTAGATTTTGCCATGACTGACATAAGTTGCAATGCGGTAAGCAAACCATCTCCAGTGTTTGCAAAATCTCGCATAATTATGTGGCCAGATTGTTCGCCACCGAGTTTGTGTCCATTAGCCAACATATTCTCTAAAACATAGCGATCGCCAACAGGTGTCTTCTCGAAAGCAATCCCGGTTTCGGTCATTGCCTTAATGAATCCAAGGTTGGTCATAACAGTGCCAACAACGGTCTGAACTTTCCATTCCTTAGCCAAAATAGCGAGAATGTAATCACCATCTACTAGATTTCCGGCTGCATCAATTGCTAAGCATCGATCGGCATCGCCATCATGTGCGATACCTAAATCGGCGCCCTGTTTTTTAACTTCAGCAATTAGATTCTCAAGATGGGTAGATCCACAATTATCATTAATATTTAAGCCATTTGGTTGGTTTGAAATTGCAATTACTTCGGCGCCAGCTCTGGCATAAACTTCTGGTGCAACTTCTGATGCCGCGCCATTTGCACAATCGACCACAACTTTAATTCCGGATAGGTTTACTGAAAGCGATGAGAGCAAGTGATAGATATATCTTTCGGCTGCTGATTCATCAACAATAACTCGACCAACACCTCTGCCAACTGGACGATCCCAAGGTTCATTTAACCGCGCTTCGATTGCGGCTTCGAGTGAGTCGTCTAATTTTCCGCCACCTTTAGCGAAGAATTTAATACCGTTATCTGGCATTGGATTATGTGAAGCGCTAATCATTACGCCAAGATCTGCGCCACTTGATGCAACTAAATGTGCAATGGCTGGAGTTGGTAGAACTCCAACTTTATAAACATCTACTCCGGCACTTGCTAGACCAGCGACAATTGCGGCTTCTAGAAATTCACCAGATGCACGTGAGTCTTGTCCAACAATTGCTTTCGGACGATTCTTGGAAATAGCGCCAACTTCTGCCAAAACATGCGCAGCAGCAACTGCTAAATCGAGAACAAGTTCAGCGGTGAGATCGCGATTAGCGACACCTCTGACACCATCAGTGCCAAAGAGAGCCATGTTTGATTTAGTGAATTAACGCTTGCTGTATTGAGAACGCTTACGTGCCTTCTTTAGGCCGTACTTCTTACGTTCAATAACACGAGCATCACGTGAAAGGAATCCAGCCTTCTTAAGTGAAGCACGGTTTGCATCACGATCGATTTCATTTAGTGCACGAGCAACACCTAAACGCAGTGCTCCTGCTTGTCCAGAAGTTCCGCCACCATTGATACGGGCGACAACATCAAATTCATTTTCTGCGCCAACAGTGCGGAATGGTTCTGACACTAATTGTTGGTGAACCTTATTTGGAAAATAAACTGCTAATTCTTTACCGTTAACGATCCACTTTCCTGAGCCAGGAACTAAGCGAACGCGTGCAACTGCTTCTTTACGACGACCAGTTCCGCCACCAGGTGCAAGAACACCTTTACGGCCGGGTGCAATACCAGGAGTTGATGATGAATATGATGTTGGTGCTTCTTCAACATCGGTATCGATTGCGGTATCAAAATCAGACATTTATATGGCTCCTGTTACTTACTTTGTCATTTGGGAAACTTGGGTGAATACGAATGGTGTTGGGTTCTGTGCAGCATGTGGATGTGCTGGACCTGCATAAACCTTTAGCTTTGAACCAACAGTACGGCCCAACTTATTCTTTGGAATCATTCCTAGAATTGCTTTTTCAACGATACGTGTTGGATCTGAATTAATAAGATCTGAGTAAACAATTGAAGTCATACCGCCTGGGAAACCAGAGTGGTGGTGAGCAAACTTTTGTCCAGCTTTTTGTCCGGTTAGAACAACTTTCTCTGCGTTGATAACAACTACAAAGTCGCCCATATCAATGTGTGGTGCGAATGTTGTCTTATGCTTTCCGCGAAGTAGAACAGCTGCATGGCTTGCAAGACGACCAAGTACAACTCCTTCTGCATCGATGACATGCCATTTACGAGCAACGTCACCAGCTTTTGGTGTGAAAGTGCGCACGAGGTATCTCTCTTCCTAAATTGTTATTCGGTTTAGCTCGCTGGCTGATTAGCCTTTTGAGCATTCCTTACAAGGGGGCTAGATTACCCGTCAACGGGAAATGGGTCAAAATCAGTATTCCCACACGGGCTCTTTGGCCTCATAGACCCCGCCAGTAGCTGGAAATACTAGGTATCGATCGAATCCTCGGGTGAACCATCTGTCGTGGGTCACTGCAAGGACAGTTCCGGAATATCCGCCAAGTCCTTCTTCTAAGGCTTCAGCAGATGCCAAATCTAAGTTATCTGTTGGCTCATCTAATAACAACATTGTTGAACCTTGAAGCTCTAATAACAAAATCTGGAAGCGTGCTTGCTGACCGCCTGAAAGTGATTCGAAACGTTGATCTGATTGTTGGTTCAATTCGTATCTACTTAACACGCTCTTTGCTGGTCCAAGTTGCAACGAAGCTTCTTCCCAGAGAATTTCTACTAATGATTTACCAATAAATTCTGGATGCGAATGTGTTTGCGCAAAAAATCCTGGCGTAACTCGTGCACCTAGCTTAAAACTTCCAGAATATTTCACAGTTGAATCACCCGATATTGCACGCAAGAAATGTGATTTTCCAGTTCCATTCTGACCCAAGATTGCAACGCGATCACCGTAGAAAAGTTCTAAATCAAAAGGATCTGTAAGCCCAGTTAACTGTAATTTTTCGCAGGTTAAAACTCGAAGTCCAGTTCGCGCACCGCGCAGAGTTATCTTCACATCTTGTTCTAGCGGTGGTGCTTCTGGTGCACCAACTTCTTCAAACTTGCGAAGCCTGGTCTGCATCGCATGGTATTTCGAGGCCATTGCCGGGCTATTTGCTGCCTGCACTTGCAGAGTTTTAACAAGATTTATGAGCCGCTCGTGTTCTTCTTCCCAGCGAAGTAATAATTCTGCAAAGCGCTCTTGTCGGGCTTTACGAGCATCATGCCAAGCCGCAAAGTTTCCGCCATGGACCCAGACCGTATTTCCGGTTGCGCCAAGTTCTACGGTAACAATTTTCTGCGCTACCTTATTTAATAATTCGCGGTCGTGGCTTACAAAGAAGACCGTCTTACTTGTATTTATTAACTCAGTTTCCAGCCATCTCTTGGCTGGAACATCTAAATAGTTATCTGGTTCATCGAGAACCAATACTTCATCTGGCCCGCGAAGTAAGGCTTGCAAAACTAACTTCTTCTGTTCTCCGCCAGAGAGTGTGTTTACTAAGCGGTGCGAGACTTCGTCAAAAGTTTTATTTAAGGCACTGGTGCAACACATATCCCACATAACTTCAGCGTCATATCCCCCGATATCTCCCCAATCAGAAATCGCTTGGGCGAAGTTAAGTTGATCCTTCTCGGTGTTTCGCTCGTTCATTAACTTTTCAGCGGTTTTAACTTTTAGCGCAGCCTCTTGAATTTTTGGTGGCGAGATTGAAACTAGTAAATCTTGAACAGTCGATTCATCTCGTACCTGACCAATGAATTGCCGCATAATTCCTAGGCCGCCAGAGATTGCAACCTTTCCGGCGTGAGGTGTGAGATCACCACAAATCATCTTAATTAAAGTTGTTTTACCAGATCCATTTGGACCAACAATTGCGACCTTTGCGCCATCGCCGACTCGAAAGTTAATGTCATTTAATAACAATCTGCCATCTGGCAACCAATATTCAATGCCACTTAAATCAATATGGCCCATTAATAAGTTACTTTCACCAGTGTTAAACCATTTGCTGGAAATACATATGAATCAGATACGCGCTCCTTATTGTCTAAAATTGCTTGTGCCCACTCTTTTTCAAAGCGGCCTTCGCCTACTGCAACTGCAGCCCCAACTAGGTTTCGAACCATGGAATAGCAGAAGGCATTTGCCGCAACATCTGCAATCAAGATTCCAGAATCCAACCTGGACCAGTGAAATTTCTTCAAAGTTCTAACTGTTTTTTGATCCTCGCGAAATTTACAGAAGGCAACGAAATCATGTTCGCCAAGTAGCAGAGAACTCGCCTGATTTAAGCGATCAACATCTAGTCCTCGAAACCAGGTTGCGGTGTTATACCTTTCAAGTGGAAAAACTATTTGGTTGTTATCAGCCAAGCGATATTGATATTCGCGCTCAACAGCCGAGAAGCGAGCATGGAATTCAGCAGTAGCAATACTTACATTTAGGATTCGAATATCGGGATC
>CAWURN010000079.1:0-3754 GCA_963924835.1 Candidatus Nanopelagicaceae bacterium
TGGCTTAATGTCACTCACATTCGTAATTATTGGAGACATTATTTCGCCACGTGAACGTGGAAAGTATCAAGGCTACTTCGGTGGAGTTTGGGGACTTTCTTCAGTCGCTGGTCCGCTTCTAGGTGGCTATTTCTCAGACCACGCACAAATTCTTGGAGTTACTGGATGGCGTTGGATTTTTTATATAAATCTGCCATTCGGAATTGCTGCATTAATTATTACCTCGATGTCATTACATATTCCAAAAGTAAAGCGCGAGCACAGCATTGATTATCTAGGCGCATTGCTATTGGTTTCCGGAGTATCCGCGCTCTTACTTGGAATTTCGGTTTATGGCCCACAAGATGGCTGGCAATCGTCTAAAACTTTACTGACTCTTGCTGCGGCTCTAGCTTTAATTCTTCTCTTTATTTTCCAAGAGAGCCGGGCAAAAGAACCGATTCTTCCGCTCACTCTCTTCAAGAATCACACATTCTCAGTTACATCAGTGATGGCATTTATCATCGGTGCTGGAATGTTCGGCGCAATTATTATGTTGCCGCTCTATCTTCAAATAGTAAAAGGTGATTCCGCAACATCAGCCGGTTTGAAATTAATTCCATTTATGATCGGAATCGTTGCGATGTCAATCGTAAGCGGAAAGATGATTACTAAACATGGCCATTACAAGCGCTTCCCAATAATTGGGTTGGCTCTTATGACTGTTGGGCTAGCAATGCTCTCAACGTTAACTGAATCAACGCCGTTCTGGCAGTTATCTATATATTCAATCTTGATTGGCGCTGGACTTGGCTTCTCAATGCAGACCATTGTTATCGCGCTGCAAAATTCAGTTGATTTCAGAGATTTGGGAGTTGCGACAAGTGCAAATACCTTCTTTAGATCAATTGGTGCAACTATGGGAGTTGCGTTATTTGGAACTGTTTATGCCAGCCGCTTAGCCCATAATTTGCCAATTGAAATTGAAAAGTTAAGAGCCAGCAATCCAGCGGCTCTAGTTGGTGCAACAACAGAAAAATTTGCTGCACTTAAGGAGAACACAGCAGTTCTAAAGACTTTCACTCCAGAACTGCAAGTAGGGATAATTAACGCCTTTGTTAACTCATTCCATATCGTTTTCTTAACAGCGGTTCCAATAACCGTGATTGGGTTCTTCATTGCTTTTATGCTCCGTGAAACCCCACTTCGCACTGGTGTTGGACATCAGGCCGCAAAGGAAGAAGCTGCGGGCGAGGCACTTGCTTAAAAAGAATGGTAATCCACTACTACCAAGAGAAGTTTATGTTCTCTCGGTAGTAGCTTTTTTTGTGGCACTTGGCTACGGAATGATCATCCCGGCCATTCCACTCTTTGCTAAAACTTTCCAAGTAAACAATGCTCAAATAGGTGCGATTATTTCAGCCTTTGCGCTTGCTAGATTTGCAATGGGGCTACCTGCCGGAAAGTTAATTGATATTTTTGGCGAACGTCGAGTTCAAACAGCCGGACTTCTGCTTGTCGCTGTGTCAACTTTTGCTTCGGGTTTGGCGATGAGTTACTGGCAATTGCTCACATATCGTGCGCTTGGCGGTATTGGTTCAGTTATGTTCTCGGTCTCTGCGAGTTCGCTTCTTATGCGCTCTGTTGATGACAGCATCAGAGGACGTGCGCAATCAACCTATAACGGTGGCTTTCTTATCGGTGGAATTGCAGGACCAGCAGTTGGTGGAATTCTTTCGGTAATTTCACTTCGCGTTCCATTCTTTGTTTATGCGTTCACCTTGATCTGCGCAGCGCTTGTTACATCTTTCTTTTTATCTGAAAAACGGTTCGGCATATCAATTAAAAATAAACAAGATCCTGATGATCGAATTCTGCTGAAGGATGCGCTCAAGAGTTATCCATTCTTAGCAGCCATGGCCATTTCATTTCTAACAAACTGGGTTCTCTTTGGACTCCGAAATTCCATCCTGCCATTGTTTGCTGAAGAACAATTAGGTGTATCAACTACAACCCTCGGACTTGGTTTCACAATTGCCGCTTTTGTGCAGGGAATCGCACTTGTTTATGTAGGCAAGCTCTCTGATTTTCGTGGCCGAAAATTTGCCTTAATGATTGGTTCGTTCACACTTTTAACTGGCGTTGCAACAATAATTATTTCTACAAACTGGTGGTATTACTTACTTGCAATGGTCTTATTCGGAATTGGTGGTGCCTTCGAAGGCACTGGCGCATCTGCAGTAGTTGGTGATTTATTTGGCGGAAAAGGCGGCCGCGTAATCGCTTTATTCCAGATGGCCGGAGACTTTGGAAACATCATTAGTCCGGTGTTACTTGGTTGGTTAGTTGATGCTCATTCTTATCGACCGGCATTCATAGCAACAGCAGCAGTGTTTTCAATAACACTGCTGCTGTCAGCAAGAATTCCAGAGACTAGAAAATTAAATCAATAATTTAATCTCTACGAAGTATTGAGATCAAACGCAATACTTCAAGGTATAACCAAATAACGGTAACCATTAGCGCAAAACCTGCACGCCATGATTGTTCTTGTGGTGCGCCACTAGCAATCATCTTTTCGATCTGATCAAAATCTAGAACGAGAAAGAATGTTGCAAGCAATACACCAGCAACTGCAAGCAGTGGCCCGAATCCTGATAGACCGTAAAGTCCCATTCCATTGCCAAGTCCGAAGAAGGATCCAATCAAAGATCCGACTGCAAGAATCAAGTAGCCAAAGAATGCAGCCATCATTACGCGAGTGAACTTAGGTGTTACACGAACTCGCTTGCTCTTGTATGCCCAAAGAACTCCGGCAATTGCAGCCATTGTTGCAACAAGTGCTTGACCAACAATTCCGTCATAAGCAGCTTCATACATCTGGCTAAGAGTTCCAAGTGCCAAACCTTGAAGAGCTGCGTAAGTAATTGTTAAGCCTGGCTTAACTTTTTGTGAAAATGAAAGATATAAACCAAGTCCCATTGCGCCAAGGAAACCAATGAGAAGTGCGCCGCCGCCAAGTTTTAAAGTCCAGGCAACGCTTCCGACGCCGACCAAAACAACAAATAGAAGTGCGGTGCGAGCAACAACATCGTCGATAGTCATTCGACCTGTGCGCATTGAAGATGCAGCAGGTGCGTTATAAAGGTTATCTAATTCTTGCGTTGATGGTGCAACTGCGGTTCCGCCACGATTTTCGATTGCGGCATATCCGCGTTTGAAAACTGGGTTCGAACTTTGCATTATTTCTCCTGTTAGTTAGTTGGGTAGCCCGGCCAAACCGGTTGCCATAAGGATAAACAATTTTCGGCCCTTTGCTATTCCAACTGCCCAGAACGTTGCGAAAATCTGCGCTCAGATACTTAGAGCTTCCTTAAAATCATGCGCCGAAGGGATTAAGAAGGGATTAGATTTTCCCAACCATGAGCAGCGACAAACCCTGGATCCAAGCCACCAAAGCGCGCTGGCAGGAACTCGACGTTGAATCTTTTCTCGTAAAAATTGGGATCGATTTCAAATCCAACTTCTTAGAACCGATTTCTAGCTCCAACTTAGATTCTGACCCATATGCAAATTCAATTTGGCAAATAATTCCGCACTCATTAATTCCACAAGGCGTTCTTCATTGTTATCCCAAAGAAACAACATCCCAAAAAGTTATTTGGGAAGAGTGGTTCGTAATGGAGAACGAAATTCACCACCACATACTTTCAAACGAGCCATTTGCTTCAGCCAAGGGAATCTGGACCCCAGAACCAAATGACACAGATCACCC
>CAWURN010000080.1:0-11265 GCA_963924835.1 Candidatus Nanopelagicaceae bacterium
CGCTTACTTCAGGAGCAACCGGCTCCAAGTTCTCAATTGTTAACAATCCTTCGTTGATTTCACGAAGTGCGATTGAAAGTGGCTTCTCGTGAACATAGGTTTCGACAAGTGGTCCCACATATTCCAGCAGACCTTCACCAAGTTGAGAGTAGTAAGCATTAATTTGACGAGCACGCTTCGCTGCGTAGAGAACCAAACTGTATTTCGAACCAGCCGCATCCAATAGTTGATCGATTGGTGGGTTAGTGATGCCATCCATGGTTGTCATATTTTTTCCTCTAGTTCAGTGTCTCTTTACTTCTATAAGTCGCTAAGGATAGCAGTGCTGCGGCCACTTCCTCGACCTGATGATTTACGAGGACCTCATCGAATTCATGAACGCAAGCCATCTCCTCCGCTGCCAGCGCTAGCCGGGCAGCTCGCCGTTCTGGCGAATCGGTGCCTCTTGAAGTAAGGCGATCAACTAATTCCTCCCATGATGGCGGGGAAATGAAGACCAGAAGTGCTTTTGGATCAGTCTTGCGAATCTGCCTTGCACCAGCGATTTCAATCTCTAATAAAACATGCTTACCTAAATTCAATGCATTGGCGACCGCATCTCGTGGCGTGCCATATCTAGCCCCGGCAAATTCTGCCCATTCCAATAAATTGTTTTGCGCGATTAATTGATCAAATTTTTCTTCAGTAACAAAATGATAGTCGCGACCGTCCTTCTCATTTTCTCGGGGCTCACGAGTTGTTACTGAAACACTCACCCAAATTGCTGGATGGTTTCTGAGATAAGAAGTAATCGTGCTTTTACCGACGCCACCAGGGCCCGACATAACAATTAACGCTCCTGGACTTACCGGCACTTTATTCAAAATCATCTCACTTCGTAATTTTTGCAACTGATGCGAACCTAGTCCCCCAATTCTACGGGTCTCGGAGATCCCTGCCTTATTCATAAGAGTGTAAGTCCTTCGGGGGCCTACTCCCGGAGCAGCATCCAACAATTCGCTAACACGCATTCGTTGAATTGACTCTCGGCCATCATTAATTACTTCAAAGATTCCGATAGTTCCTTCGCTAAGCGCTGCTTTGACCGCCGCTCTTTCGCGTCTTGCAATCACGGCTTTTGCTCCAGCCGCAGCGCGAGCTTCGGTAGTTAGGTGCGGAGGTATTGTCGCCATAATTTAATTCCGTTTATTTCAAACTATCAAGTATTTTCGCAGCGCCGTCTTTCATATCCTGAAGTGATTTCTGAGCCAGATCAGTTATTGGTCTACCAATCACGATGTAGTTAGCTCCTGCTGTCAACGCCTCTAATGGTGTCATAACTCTTTTTTGATCACCGAGTTCTGATCCAACTGGGCGAACGCCTGGTGTAATAATTTGAATCTCTGGAGCTACTGATTTACGAATTTCACTCGCTTCAAATGGCGAACAAACAATTGAACTAGCGCCATTAGTGGTGGCCAATTTAGCCAAATTAATCGCAGCTGGCTTAGCTTCTTGGGTATATCCGATCTCCAATAAATCTTGATCGGAGAGCGAGGTCAAAATAGTTACTGCCGTAATTGAAATTTCCTTCGCTACCTCGCTTGCCGCCCTAATCATAGCCGCGCCACCACTTGCATGAATTGTTAAGAATTTCGGTGCAAGATCAGCTACCGAAGATACTGCCGCAGAAACCGTATTTGGAATATCATGCAATTTTAAATCCAGAAAAATGGAAAAACTACCAGCGCTAGATAGTTCCCGTAAACCTTGTGCCCCAAATCGTAGATAAAATTCTAAGCCAACCTTATAAATCTCTACCGATTCATTAGTCGCTTCAATCCAACTCTTCGCAGTATCTAAATCATTGGTATCCAAGGCTAAAATTATTGGTGACTTCATTAGATTAAGTTCCCTTCACTACGGTGGGCATAACCAATTGCCTCCCGCAGAGAGTCGAAACCATGATCGATTAATTCTTTTTTAAGTTCTTCTTTGACCTTGACTACGGCAGTGGGATTACCGAACGATGCAGTTCCAACAGAGATTGCGGACGCACCCGCCAGAATCAATTCAAATGCATCTTGGCCCGATGAAACTCCACCCATACCTAGAATTTTAACCTGGGGCATTGCTTCGTGAACTTGGTAAATAGCACGCACCGCGATTGGTCTAATCGCTGGGCCAGAAAGACCACCAGTTTTGCCCGCCAATTTCGGTCGCATCGTGTTTGTATCTATAACCATTCCTAAAACTGTGTTAATCAGTGCAATAGCATCTGCGCCTGCGGCAACAACTTCCTGAGCAATTTCAACAATGCTTGTTACATCTGGAGTTAGCTTTGCAATTATTGGAAGCTCACCTCCGATATTCCTGCGAACAGCCTCAATGGCAGCACGTGCACTTGCAGGATGGCAAGCAAAAACTTGTCCTCTGTTCTCCACATTTGGACAAGAAATATTTACTTCCAGCGCCGCTAATCCGGGAACTGCGCGAAGTTTGCGAGCTAGAACTGCATAATCTTCGGCACTCTCCCCCGCAATACTCACAACGATTGTCGCACCTTGTTCGCGTAACCAAGGAATATCTACTTCAAGAAATTGATCAATGCCTGGTCCTTGCAGACCGATTGAATTGAGCATGCCACTGGGAGTTTCTGCCATTCGTGGAGTCGCACGGCCAGATCTGGGTTTGAGCATTATTGATTTAGTAACGACCGCACCAAGTTCTGTTAAATCAAAGAACTGGCTTAACTCTTTACCTGAGCCGGCGCAACCACTAGCTGTGAATATCGGATTTTCGAACTCTGCTTGTCCTAAGTTTGTTCGATAATTAAACATTAGTTCGAACCCCAAGTTCCCTCAGGAATCATGCGCTTAGAATCCCAGATAACCGTTTCGCCATCTACAACTGGACCATCAATGCACGAACGCAACATGCGAATTACGCCATCTTCGCCCTTGATCGGAAGTACGCAAGTCATGCAGACGCCAATTCCACAGGCCATGGACTCCTCAATCGAACACTGATGAACAATGTTTAATTCGGCTGCTATTTTGTTTATCGCTTCTAACATGCCCATCGGACCGCAAGAATAAATAATATCCACTTGGCTAGCTGCAATAATTTCAGGGAGAACATCCGTGACTTTGCCTGCAGTTCCAGTGGAACCATCTTCCGTAGTTATCGTGAGGCTACTAACTGAACGCTTGCCATCTAGTGGTGCATAAATTTTCATCGCAGTACTGGCACCTAGAACCATATCTACTCTGCAACCACGATTCTTCAGAACTTCAGATAGACCAAATAACGGAGCACTTCCATAACCACCGCCAATTAATAGGGCGCGCACTGGTTCGGTCGGGATACCAAAGGCATTTCCCAATGGTGCAATCAAATCTATTTTGGTTCCCGGAACTTGGTTTGTCAGCCAAATACTTCCGGGACCATGCGGTGCTACAACAATTTCTAGCAGACCACTCGAAGAACCACGATCGAAGGTCCGATATATCGCAAATGCTCTCCGCAGTACTAGCTGACTACTTTCACCGCCAACTGCAATCGCGACGAAATTTCCGGGCTTAGCAGAATTAGCAATTTCACCCACAGCGAAGACCATGTGGTGATAAGCACCAACTTTCTTATTACTTACAAGTTCAGACATAGTCTGTTTTGCACTGCTATTTATACTTTTCATTCAACAATCGCCAGCCACTCTTGGATTGATTGAATGCTGAAACTCTTTCCTTGCAGATCTGATATTCCAGCAACAGCTGCTTTGAACCCAGCAATTGTTGTAATGCATGGAACTCCCCTTTGAATGGCAGCGGTTCGAATCATCCAACCATCCATTCGAGTTCCTCTTCCAAGAGGCGTATTAATAACAAGTCCTACGACGCCTTCGGTAATTAAATCAACAGCAGTGAATTCGCCCGACGGGCCTCGGCCTTGTGAATGCTTGCGGACGCATTCCGAAGCCAGACCATTTGCTTGCAGAAAATCATGGGTCCCTTGAGTTGTGTAAATTTTGAAACCCAGACCTGTTAAAACTTTTGCTGGATATAGCGCTGCTTCTTTGTCGCGTGTCGAGAGCGAGAGGAAAACAGAGCCTGACAGCGGAAGTGTTCCAAATGCTGCGGTCTGACTCTTTGCATATGCCTCGCCAAATGTTTTTGCGATTCCCATAACTTCACCAGTCGACCGCATTTCTGGTCCGAGAATAGAATCAACACCAGTTCCATCATTCCTACGGAATCTATTCCAAGGAAGAACCGCTTCTTTTACTGAAATTCCCTTAGCGACACCATCTCCGATAGTTGGCAGCAACCCCATTGCACGTAGCTCTGAGATCTTAATTCCGGTGGAAATCAGGGCAGCACATTTTGCGAGTGGATTTCCGGTGGCCTTACTTACGAATGGAACCGTACGCGACGCTCGCGGATTCGCCTCAAGTACATAAAGCTTTTCCGAAACAGATGCATTATTTACCACTGCATATTGGATATTAATTAGTCCCCGCACGCCAATGCCACGCGCCAATTTTTCAGTTGCAAAGCGAATCTCCTCATGTAGCGTTGAGCCAATTGAATAACTTGGAAGAACGCAGGCTGAGTCCCCCGAATGAACTCCTGCTTCTTCAATATGTTCCATAACGCCAGCTAGATAAAGTTCTTCACCGTCAAATAGCGCGTCGACATCAATCTCAATCGCATCATCCAGGAATTTATCAATCAAGACCGGATGATTTGGGGTTATCTCCGTAGCCTTCTTTATAAATTCCGAAAGTGATTCATCATCATAAACAATTTCCATACCGCGTCCACCGAGAACAAAAGATGGACGAACTAATACTGGGTAAGAAATATCATGTGCAATCTTGAGCGCATCTTCGAAGGTATTTGCCATTCCAAAAGTTGGCGCATCCAAAGAATTCACCCTTAGCAATTCGCCAAACTGTCCGCGATCTTCCGCAAGATCAATAGCATCGGGCGACGTTCCTAAAATTTTAACCCCAGCATCCTGCAATCCTCGAGCCAAGCCCAGTGGGGTTTGTCCGCCAAGTTGTGCGATAACCCCGACTATTGGTCCTGCTAATTCTTCAGCATGAATAACTTCGAGGACATCTTCTAAAGTTAATGGTTCAAAATAAAGTCGATCGGCAGTATCGTAATCGGTTGAAACCGTTTCAGGATTGCAGTTGATCATGATTGTTTCGTAATCTGCATCCTTTAGTGCGAATGCTGCATGAACACATGAGTAATCAAATTCGACTCCTTGGCCAATTCGATTCGGCCCACTTCCCAGAATGATAACCGCAGGTTTAGTTCTAGGGATAACTTCACTCTCTAAGTCATAACTTGAGTAGTGGTAAGGCGTATGTGCCTCAAATTCCGCTGCACATGTATCCACGGTTTTAAAAACTGGTCTGAGTCCAATTCTGTGGCGAGAAGCGGTAACTTCCGAGAGTGATTGACCAGTTAGCTCAGAAATTTGAGCGTCAGAGAAGCCATTTGTTTTGGCAGTTCTGAAAAGTTCATCCGATAGATTGCCAATGGCAGATATTTCCTTAGCAATTTCATTAATCTGAACAATTTGCGATAGGAACCATGGATCAACTTTTGTTGCACGATACACCTCATCAATAGTTGCGCCCATGTATAGCGCTAATTGAGTTTGTTGCAATCTATGTTCAGTTGGAATCTGCATCTTCTTAATTAACTCATCTTTATTAACGCCTTCAATGTTCCAGTGGAAACTTGTTCCCTTTTTCTCAACTGAACGCAGCGCCTTTTGAAGAGCCTCAGGAAATGATCTTCCAATTGCCATTGCTTCGCCAACGCTCTTCATTGTTGTTGTTAGTCTGTTATCGGCCTCTGGGAATTTTTCAAAAGCAAATCTTGGAACCTTTACAACTATGTAATCCAAAGTTGGTTCGAAGGATGCTGGCGTCGATTTAGTGATGTCGTTCTGAATCTCATCCAAGGTGTAGCCAATTGCTAGTTTCGTTGCAATCTTCGCAATAGGAAATCCCGTGGCTTTAGATGCCAGTGCAGATGAACGTGAAACTCGCGGATTCATTTCGATCACAATTATGCGACCATCAAGCGGATTGATGGCGAACTGAATATTGCAACCCCCAGTCGCGACCCCAACCTCGCGGATGATTTCAATCGATAAATCTCGCAGGTTCTGGTATTCGACGTCCGTCAAAGTAAGTGCCGGGGCAACTGTAATTGAATCACCAGTATGCACACCCATGGGATCTATATTTTCGATGCTACAAACGATGACCACGTTATCTTTGTGATCGCGCATAACTTCTAGCTCGAACTCTTTCCAGCCAATTATTGATTCTTCGAGAAGAACTTCCGTAGTAGGGCTATGACGCAAGCCCGCTCCAGCAATCAGCTCTAAATCATTCTGATTGTATGCAATTCCAGAACCTAAGCCACCCATGGTGAATGAAGGACGAACCACAACTGGATAATTAAGAATCTGAACTCCAGAAAGACAATCTTCCATCGTGTGACAAATAACTGATTTTGCTGACGAACCACCTATTTTCTCTACGATCTGTTTAAAGGTTTCACGATCTTCGCCTCGTCTAATTGCCGGAATATCAGCTCCAATCAATTTCACTCCTAGACGCTCTAGTGAACCGCGCTCATAAAGTGCCATTGCAGCATTGAGAGCCGTCTGACCGCCAAGTGTCGCAAGAATTGCAGTTGGTCTCTCTTTGACAATAATTTGTTCAATAATTTCAGGAGTGATTGGCTCGATGTAAGTTGCGTCTGCAAATTCTGGATCAGTCATGATTGTGGCTGGATTAGAGTTGATGAGAATTACTCTTATGCCTTCACTTCTTAAAACTCTACAAGCCTGAGTTCCTGAATAGTCAAATTCGCACGCTTGTCCGATAACAATCGGTCCACTCCCAATAACCAGAACACTTTCAATTGATTTATCTCTAGGCATTTGCAACTCGCGCATCTGTCATAAGCGAAACAAATTTGTCAAAAAGATAACTCGCATCATGTGGACCAGCCGCTGCTTCTGGATGATATTGAACACTAAAGGCTGGGCTTTCTAAAAGCTCAAGTCCTTCGACAACACCGTCGTTCAAACAAATATGACTAACAAATCCCGCTCCATAAATTGTATTGAATTTACCTTCAATTGGCGCAGCGACTGCAAACCCATGATTATGGGCAGTTATTTCAATTTTTCCGGAATGCAGATTTTTAACCGGCTGATTTATTCCACGATGCCCAAATGGCAATTTGTATGTATCAAAGCCAAGTGCTCGCCCAATTATTTGGTGACCAAAACAGATTCCAAAGAGCGGGATTCTTGCGGCCAAAATTTCCCTCACTAATGAGATCATATCTGTCATTGTTGCTGGGTCACCTGGACCATTTGATAAAAAGATTCCATCTGGATTCAAAGCAGTCAATTCTTTAAATGTAGATTTCGATGGCATTACATGAACTTCTATCCCCCGCTGCGACATTGATCTAGGCGTCGCTCCTTTGATTCCCATATCTAGTGCGAGAACTGTGAATTTCTTTTCACCAATGGCGGGCACGATATATGTCGAACTTGTTGAAACATCATCAGTTAGAAAAGCACCTGACATTTGCGGAGACTTGCCAACTTTTGTCACCATTTCTTGCCGCGTAAGTTTTGTATTAGAGAAAATCCCAACCCGCATCGCACCAAGGTCACGTAAATGTCGAGTGATTGCGCGAGTGTCCACACCTCTTATCCCAACGACACCATTGGCAATCAAATCGCTCTCCAAAGACCGTTCAGAGCGCCAATTGCTGACAATTGGTGATGGATTTCTGACAACGAAACCGCTTACCCAAATCTTTGCGGATTCTTCATCTTTAGTGTTCATGCCAGTGTTCCCAATATGAGGCGCAGTCATTATGACTACTTGTTTATGATACGAAGGATCAGTTAACGTTTCCTGATATCCAGTCATTCCAGTTGAAAATACTGCTTCACCAAAAGTTTCACCTTCGCACGCCCAGCTATTTCCTTCAAAGACAGTTCCATCATCTAGTACGAGGTAGGCCTTGCTCAATTGCTACCTCCTCTAACCAACTCTGAATCTTTAAGAACTAGATTTCCGTTGAAAAAAGTATGTAATACCCGAGCCGGTAATGACATTGCCTGAAACGGGGTGTTCTTACTCTTTGACGCCAGTCTATTACGGTCGACTATCCAATTTGAGGAAGTGTCGATAATCGTTAAATTCGCAGGCGCACCGACCGCAATATCTCTGCCGTGATTTGAGTAACCAGCAATACGAGCAGGCGCTATAGACATGCGCTCTACTAAATCGCTCCAACTCATAAGCTTTGTTTCAATCATAGATTTAACAACGACAGAAAGCGCAGTTTCTAGCCCCACCATTCCGAAGGCCGCACTCTGCCATTCACAATCCTTATCTTCGGTCGGATGCGGCGCGTGATCTGTGCCTACAATGTCAATTGTTCCATCTGCTAATCCCGCTCGTAGCGCCACAACATCTTTCTCAGTTCTTAGTGGCGGATTAACTTTGAAAACCGGATCGTAGTTGGCAACTAAATCATCCGTCAGAAGTAAATGATGTGGAGTAACTTCGGCCGTAACACTTATTCCACGCGATTTAGCGAATCGAAGTAGATCAACGCCACCAGCTGTTGTTAAGTGGCAAATATGTAGACGGCTTCCCACGTGCTCGGCTAGGAGAATATCGCGCGCAATAATTGCCTCTTCGGCAACTGCAGGCCAGCCAGTTAGACCGAGTTTAGAAGATACAACTCCTTCATTCATCTGCGAACCTACAGTTAGCGCTGGATCCTGTGCATGTTGCGCAATAATTCCATTGAAAGTTTTTACATATTCAAGTGCTCGACGCATCAGAAGTGGATCGGAAACACATTTACCGTCATCACTAAACATGCGAACTCGAGCTTTTGAGTTCGCCATTGCGCCAAGTTCGGCAAGCGCTTCGCCTTTCAGACCTTGGGTAACTGCTCCTATTGGAAACACATCGCAATATCCAGCTTCTTGACCTAAACGAAATACCTGTTCAACTACCCCGGCGGTATCGGCAACTGGAAATGTGTTAGCCATTGCAGATATCGCGGTGAATCCACCTTTGGCTGCCGCCATACTTCCGGTTGCAACAGTTTCAGAATCTTCGCGCCCTGGTTCGCGCAGATGGGTATGTAAATCAACTAAACCTGGAATGAGTAAATTCTTATCGGCGTTCACTACCTCACCAACATTTAGCGAGTTGCCTATCTCAGTGATTGTTCCATCCTTGATAACAACATCTACAACAGAGCCATCAAGTAATCGAGCGTTCTTTATTGTGTATTGCACTTAAGCACTTACCTCTCCGGTAAGCGCGGCGCCACCAAGTAATTGATACAAAACTGCCATTCGAACAAGAACACCATTTGCCACTTGCGCCAAAACCACAGATCTATGTGAGTCTGCGCTCTCGGCAGAAATTTCGAGACCGCGATTCATCGGTCCTGGATGCATAACAATCGCATGTTCTTGGAGCGCATTTAATCGAGCTATATCAAGACCATAACCACGAGAATATTCGCGCTCTGATGGAAAGAAAGAATCTTTCATGCGTTCCGATTGCACACGCAACATCATTAGTACGTCAACTTTTTTTACTACGTCGTCAAGATCGTAGCTAACATCAACATCCCAATCTGTAACGCCAACTGGAATCAGTGTTGGTGGTGCTACGAGAGTAACCTTGGCACCAAGCTTTGTTAGCAGCAAAACATTGCTCCGCGCCACTCTTGAATGCAAGATATCCCCAACTATTCCAATTTTTAGACCAGCAAAGCTTTCTTGATATTGCGGAAACTTTGATCGAATTGTGTACGCATCTAACAGCGCTTGGGTGGGGTGTTCATGTGTTCCATCTCCAGCATTAATCACTGAAGCGCTAATCCATCCGGAATCTGCAAGACGTTGCGCAGCACCTGAAGCTCCATGTCGAATTACGACTGCATCAGCACCCATTGCCTGCAAAGTTTGCGCCGTATCTTTGAGCGACTCCCCCTTACTTACACTGGAGCCCTTTGCTGAAAAATTGATGACATCGGCAGATAAACGTTTCGCCGCAGATTCAAAGGATATTCGAGTACGTGTTGAATCCTCGAAGAAGAGATTCACAATAGTGCGTCCACGAAGTGTTGGAAGTTTCTTCATTGGACCATCTGAAATCTTTGATAATTCACTTGCAGTATTGAGAATTCCTAGCGCGTCTTGAGGCGATAAATCATTAATCGAAAGGAGATGGCGATTCACTTTGAATCCCCTCCTAGAATCTCGACACTATCTTCCGAATCAATCTCGGTTAGGTGCACCCGAACTGATTCGCTGGCTGAAGTCGGAATATTTTTTCCAACATAATCAGCGCGAATCGGAAGTTGGCGATGGCCCCGATCAACAAGAACAGCCAACTGCACAGTTTTTGGGCGCCCAATTTCACCAAGAGCATCTAGTGCCGCTCGTATTGTTCGGCCGGAATAAAGAACATCATCGACCAGGACAACATCTTTTCCTTCGATGCCGCCGATTGGAATCAGCGTAGGTAAGAGTGGCCGTGGCGGACGTAATCGCAAATCGTCCCGGTGCAAGGTGATATCCAGAGTTCCTACTGGAACTGGTGATTGAATTTCTGACAAAAATTTACCAATTCGCTCGCTAAGAAATGCGCCGCGAGTGGGGATTCCAAGTAGAACTACGTTCTCTAAACCGTGGTTATGCTCAATGATTTCGTGAGCAATGCGCTTAAGTGCTCGGCCAATTTCGCCGGCGTCCAGGACTGTAGCCATTTTCTCTCCTTCGCCGCCTCTCTGGACGGATCGTTAAAGGACTTTCTTGCCTCTCGGGCTGGGCAAAGATACCACTTGTGGATAATCAAATCCATCTAAGACGCTCCGTGCCTATTCTCTCCTAATGATAATAATTCCAGAACGTTCAATAGAAGAGATAGCAGCCGCAATTAAAGGAGTCCGCCGAGCGAAAGGTATGACGCTTCGGGATGTTGAAGAAAAATCGGGCGGTGTTTGGAAGGCCGTCGTAATCGGTTCATATGAACGATGCGATCGAGCCTTATCTGTAAAGAAAGCCATAAATCTTGCTAATTTTTATCAAGTTCCCCTTGATGAACTTTTGGGTTTTACCTCCGATAAGAAAACTCCACCCCGAGAGAAAATCACCTTAGATATCAGAGCCACAACCAATCAAGTTTCAAAT
>CAWURN010000081.1:0-9335 GCA_963924835.1 Candidatus Nanopelagicaceae bacterium
GTCATGCCTTCGGCATAAGTTCCGGACTTAATTAATGAGTAGCACTGGCCTTGGCCTCGCGCGGATACATCATCTGACGCTAAAGTGCTCGCGTTGAATACTTTGCCTGGCTCCATAACTTGAAAGGTAGCGCATAAATGAAAGTTTTTAAACATGCAAGTGCAATTTGGAATGGCACTGTTCCTGCGGGAACGGGATCGATGAAGCTTGGTAGAGCCGGAGAAGTTCTGCCATTTTCACTTAAGTCACGAGTTGAAGATGTCCCAATGACTAACCCAGAAGAATTAATCGGAGCAGCTCATGCCGGTTGTTTTTCAATGGCACTTTCCAGTCTCATTGAAGAAGAGGGCAAAGTTCCAGGAACAGTTGAAACTTCGGCGAAGGTAACTCTTGAACAGAGAGATGATGGTTTTTGGATTAGTGAAATTAATTTAATAACCAGAGGATCTAATCAGGCTATGACAAATGATGAATTTGTTGCACTTGCTGAGAAGGCAAAGACAACCTGCCCGGTATCAAAACTTTATTCATCAGCAACCATAACCCTGGATGCTGCGCTGGCTTAATAGTTATAAATTACTTGCGGGTAATGGCGGGTAGGTGACGGTCGTCAAAAATGTTGCCTACCTCTCAATACAATTCACGTGTATCCCTTGTAGTGCCGTAAATAGCCGGTGATAAGGTTAACCAATGAGCCAGACCAGTGCAGGCGCCAGATTTCGTAAAGCCCTTACTGAAGAATCCCCGCTCCAAATTATTGGAACAATAAATGCAAACCACGCACTCTTAGCAAAACGTGCAGGATTTAAAGCAATCTATCTTTCGGGCGGCGGCGTAGCAGCAGGCTCACTTGGTATTCCTGATTTAGGAATCACTGGACTTGAAGATGTATTAGTTGATGTTCGTCGCATAACAGATGTTTGCGATACCCCACTTCTTGTAGATATCGATACCGGTTTTGGTGCATCAGCATTTAATATCGCGCGCTCTGTCCGCTCAATTAATAAGGCGGGCGCCGCAGCCATTCATATTGAAGATCAAGTTGGTGCAAAGCGTTGCGGTCACAGACCAAACAAAGAATTAGTTAGCAAAGCAGAAATGGTTGATCGTATTAAGGCAGCGGTCGATGCTCGAATCGATGATTCATTTGTAATTATGGCGCGCACAGATGCGCTCGCAGTTGAAGGAATTGATGCGGCTCTAGATCGTGCGAATGCCTATATCGAAGCTGGCGCAGACGCGCTATTTCCAGAAGCAATTACCGATCTTCCAACTTACAAAAAATTCACTGACGTTATAAAAGTGCCAGTTCTAGCCAACATTACAGAATTCGGAATGACTCCGTTATTTACAACTACTGAACTTGCAAGTGTTGGCGTCGGGATCGTGCTTTATCCACTTTCCGCATTTCGCGCGATGAATAAAGCGGCAGAAAACGTTTATGAAACAGTTCGCAAAGATGGTTCGCAAAAAGCAGTTTTAGACACCATGCAAACTCGCGAAGAGCTTTATCAAAGAATTAATTATTACGAATATGAAGGTGCGCTAGATAAGTTACTAGGGAACGGAAACGAAAAAGAATAATGAGCGATTCACCAAAAATTGAATTTAAGCCGAAGAAATCTGTTGCACTATCTGGCGTAACCGCAGGAACTACTGCACTTTGTTCAGTAGGAAAAAGTGGAAACGATCTTCATTACCGTGGTTATGACATTCTTGATTTAGCAGCAAGCTGTGAATTCGAAGAAGTTGCATTCCTATTAATCCACGGGAAACTACCTATTAAGAGTGAATTAACTGCATATAAAGCAAAGTTAAAATCACTTCGTGGTCTTCCAAATACTGTTAAGAAAGTTCTCGAAGCACTTCCTAAAACAGCGCACCCAATGGATGTTATGCGAACCGGTGTTTCTGCACTCGGTTGCGATGCCCCAGAATCTTTAGTTCATACCCCAGAAGAGGCTAAAGAAATTGCTGATCGCCTGGTTGCTTCCTTTGGCTCAATGCTTCTCTATTGGTATCACTTTGCCAACAGCGGTAAGCAGATAGATGTCGAAACCGATGATGATTCCGTTGGCGGCCATTTCTTACATATGTTGCATGGCACTGCGCCAAGTGATGAATGGGTTAAAGCAATGCACGTCTCACTAATTCTTTATGCAGAGCATGAATTCAACGCATCTACATTTACCGGGCGCGTAATTGCAGGAACCGGATCAGATATTTTTGCAGCGATAACAGGCGCAATCGGCGCACTTCGTGGTCCAAAGCATGGTGGCGCTAATGAAGTTGCACTTGAAATTCAAGAACGTTACTCAAATCCAGACGAAGCAGAAAAAGATATTCGGGCCCGGGTTGAGAGAAAAGAAGTTGTAATCGGCTTCGGACACCCGGTTTACACAATTTCAGATCCTAGAAACGTAGTTATTAAATCTGTTGCTCATAGCTTAAGTGAAACTGCTGGTGACTTAAAACTTTACAATATTGCCGAACGAATCGAATCTGTGATGTGGGATGCTAAAAAGATGTTTCCAAATCTTGATTGGTTCTCTGCGGTCGCTTATAAAACTATGGGAATTCCAACCGCCTTTTTCACACCAATATTCGTAATCTCTCGCACAACTGGATGGGCAGCACATGTGATTGAACAACGAATCGACAATAAAATTATTCGCCCAAGTGCGGATTACACGGGCCCAGAAGATCTGGAATTCGTGCCAATAGAGAAAAGATAGGGTCATACGTGTCATCACATATCGTAAAAGTAAAACAAGAATTTGATAAAGAAATAATTGACATCGTTGATTACGTTGAGAGTTATGAAATTAAGTCCGAAGTTGCTTACGAAACCGCATGGAACTGCTTATTAGACACACTTGGATGTGGACTTGAAGCCCTTGAATACAATGAATGTAAGAAGCTACTTGGCCCACTAGTTCCAGGAACTATCGTTACAAATGGTGTTCGTGTGCCAGGAACTAACTACGAATTAGATCCAGTTCAGGGCGCATTCAATATCGGTGCTATGATTCGCTGGTTAGATTTCAATGACACCTGGCTCGCAGCTGAATGGGGACATCCTTCAGATAACTTGGGTGGAATTCTCGCTACTGCCGATTGGCTTTCTCGTGCCGCTGTTGCAGCAGGTCGACCACCGTTAAAGATTCACGATGTTTTAACGGCAATGATTAAAGCCCATGAAATTCAGGGTTGTATCGCACTTGAAAACTCATTTAACAAAGTTGGTCTAGACCACGTTATCTTGGTAAAAGTTGCATCAACTGCGGTCGTCGCAAAGATGCTTGGATTAACTCGCGAACAAACTTTAAATGCAGTATCACTTGCTTGGGTTGATGGTCAGGCACTTCGCACATATCGTCACTTTCCAAATGCTGGATCCCGTAAATCATGGGCTGCAGGCGATGCGACATCTCGCGCAGTTCGACTTGCATTAATCGCGCAAACCGGAGAAATGGGTTATCCATCTGTACTAACTGCAAAGGTTTGGGGATTTTACGATTCACTATTCCGTGGAAATCCATTTAAGTTCCAACGTGCATACGGTTCATATGTAATGGAGAACATTCTTTTCAAGATCTCATTTCCTGCCGAGTTCCACTCACAAACTGCAGTTGAAGCTGCGATGACAATTAACGGACTAATGAAAGCGGCTGGTAAAAGCGCGGAAGATATTGCAAGTGTGAAAATTAGAACTCACGAAGCTTGCATTCGCATCATTGACAAGAAAGGTCCGCTTGGAAATCCAGCAGATCGAGATCACTGTATCCAATACATGGTTGCAGTCCCACTTATCTTTGGCCGCTTAACTGCTCGTGATTACGAAGATGACATCGCTTCAGATCCTACAATTGATGCACTTCGCGAAAAAATAGTTTGCGTTGAAGATTCATCCTTCACCGTTGATTATCACGATCCAAGCAAACGCTCTATTGCAAACGCGCTTACTGTCGAATTCAAAGATGGTAGCAAGTTCGATGAGGTAGTTGTTGAATATCCAATCGGGCATGCACGCCGCAGAACCGATGGAATTCCATTATTAATTGAGAAGTTCAAAATCAACTTAGCTCGAATATTTAGTGCTGATCAGCAGAAGAAAATTCTTGATGTTTCAATGGACTACAAGAAGTTATCAGATATGGCAGTTAACGAATATCTGGATCTTTATGTAAACAAGGACTATAAAGCTAAATAATTACTTCTTCTTTTTAACTTCCGCCTTGCCCGCAACGCTATGGAAATAGTTAAGGGCAGGGATGGCAAGTGCGTCATGAACTTTAAAGAAGCTATCCATCGCGGCAAAACCAGGCCAATTCTTTGGTAAATATTCTTTAGGAAGTCCTGGGTCAAAATATGGAACATGTCGCCAGTTAGTTAAAACTTTTGTGTAATCGATAAATGCTTCGTGTGGGTCTGGTTTTGCAATTTTCTTTGTAAACCATTTTTTTAAAACTGGACGAGCGGTTGTGCTAAATGATTTATACATCACGCTAATTCCATCAAGGTCCCACCATTGAGCAACAGCGTTTGGTGTTGGTTGGAAAGCTAAGTGATGCGCCGAAAATATGCTCATATACTTTTCAATATTTAATGATTTAGAAAGTGCTGTTACGTCGGCAGTGAGTTGGCGTGGTGCAATCCAAAGACCACCAGTAACTTGGGCAAAGCCAACTCGGATTAATCGCGAACGTAATTGATATCTAAGAGCGCGGTTCTTCTCTGGAATTGAAAAGGCAACCAGAACCCAACCTTCATCACGTGGGGCTTCACGCCGTTCAAGAACTCGCGAGTCACCAAGTTCAAAAGTCTTTCGAGCTTCGGCGCTCAACGCATAACCTTGAACACCATTTTGGGATTTGGAAATCAAAATTCCGCGCCGTTTAAATCTAGAGAGTGCACTTCGAACAGAGGCCTCATCAACATCTAATTCAGCACAAAGTGAAACTATTGCACTTGAAGAGAGCCAGCCACCAAGAGATCTGCTATACGCGCCATAAATAGTGATTATCAAAGACTGTGGACGATTCGAACGGTCAATCAAATCTTTCGCTTCACCTGCAAATATGCTCACCACGGCAGTAATGTTAGTGGGGTAATTTAAATAAATAAACGCTTTAGAGAGGTATTAAATGGCCGGGGCAAGTGTGGAGATAACAAGATTCCTAGAGTGGGCTGAAACCGATGCTGCTGGGCACCAACATTATTCGAGTGCATTTCGTTGGGTAGAAGAGTGTGAAGCAGCGCTATATCGAAGCGTTGGATTGCCTTCGACTCTCTTTGGTCAAATTCCAAGAGTTAAAGTCACGATGGAATATAAACGTCGTATTTTTTTTTGGCGAAGAGATTAGAACCCGACTTGAGGTTATAAGGATCGGTAACTCATCTTTAGAATTAGCTTTTACCGCTGATGTAGATGGCGAGATTGCCGCGATTGGAAATTATGTGATCGTGCATTCACCAAATAAAGAAGCTGGTGCTCAAAGATGGCCAGATGCTTGGCGCGCGAAATTATTTACTGAGTAAATTCGCAACCATTAAGCCGCTACCACCGCCAACACCACCACCTGGCCAAGTTCCGGAACCGCATATGAATAAATTTTCGATAGGCGATTTATGTCCGGTCCATCCAGGAAGTGGTCGCAAAAAGAAGAATTGCGCAGGGTGGTGGCTTCCGCCAAGTGAATCACCTTTAATTAAATTGGCGTTATAACGTTCTAAATCTGTCGGGGTCAAAACTTTTCTTGCAAGTATTTTCTCTTTTAATCCAGGTGCGTATTGTTCAATATTTTCAATTATTTGATCGGCATATTCTTCGCCAACTCGATCCCAAGTAGTTCCAGAAATCTCAAGTGGCAATACTCGGACTTGAATCCAGAGAATATGTTTTCCTTCTGGTGCCCTTGTCGGATCACTAACTGTTGGTTGACCAATAACTAGTGCAGGTGTTGTTGGAAGTTTTCCAGCTGCTGCAACCGTATATGTCATAGCTAAGTCATCGACATATGGTGCGATATGAACATAGTTAAAACCACGCGCTTCAGAGGCTTTCCAATCTGGCAAATCACTTAACGCTAGATGAATCATCATTGTTCCAAGCCCAGGGCGGAAATTCTTAATCTTCGCAACCTCTGGTTTTTCTGCTTCGCTCTTCGGCAACAAATTTGGAATCAGCGCCGGATTAACATTTGCAATAATTTTTGTAGCTTCATAAACCTTGCCGTCAGCAGTCTTCACGCCAGTTGCTTTTCCGTTGCTAGTAAGTATTTCAGTTACTTTTGCCCCAGAAACAAGAGTTCCACCATTCTCTTCTATAACGGCAACTAGTGCTTTGATTAGGTTATCTGCACCGCCCTTACCAAGGACCATTCCAAATTCTTGACCACCGATTGATTCTAAGAAAGAGAATAAAGCGCCGCCTGAAATATCTGGGCCGTAATCAAGATGCATTCCCCAAATTGCAGCAAGTGCTTTAGTTTCTGGATGAACAAAATGCTCATCGGTAAATGCTCTACTTGACTGCAGCAACAATCTAATTAAATCAAAGAGTCCCTGCGTTCCAATCGCCCGCCAAGTTTTGTAAAGTGATTTAGCGGCAGCAAATGATGGAAGTTCGGTTCCTAGAATCGGGAAGAGATGAGGTGCAAGCGCACCGAGTTTCGCCGTTAAAGTTTTCCATGATTCGACGTCTCCTGGTGCAACGCGGGTCAAAGTTGCAATATTTGCATCACGGTCCATAACAATTCCGATTGATTTACCATCTGGAAAGACTGAGCAATACGGTTTTGCAGATGGAACAAATTCCAAACCATTTCGAATCAAATCATCTTTAAGGGCGGCCATAACACCACCGCCGGCAAACAAACTTAAATTAGTTGCAAAGAGATCGTGCTTGAATCCTGGCAAGGTAACTTCCTCAGTGCGAACTGCGCCACCAAATTGCGTTGCGCTTTCGAGAACGGTTACAGATTTACCCTTCTTGGCCAATAAAGCTGCTGCGCTTAATCCATTGATTCCAGATCCAATAATTACGATTTTTGACATGCGCGATCTTCTCATGATTATTGACGGTCGGACAATACCCGCAATAGATTTCGGTCATGACAACATCAGAAAAGTTCGACGCAATCATTATTGGTAGTGGTATTAATTCACTTGTTGCTGGCGCCGTTTTAGGTAAGGCGGGGTGGAAGGTTTTAATTTGCGAACGGAACGATAGCGCTGGTGGTGCAATAAAAACCGAGCAGGCAACACTTCCGGGATATACCCACGAGTTACTTTCTAGTTGGCATCCACTTTTCGTTGGAGGCCCAGCGTATGCAGATCTAAAAGAAGAGCTAGATAAGCGCGGCTTGGTTTACAAAAATACTGAACTTCCAACAGGTGTTGTATGTAGTGATGGAACTGCAATTTTATCTACCAATCCTGAAATCACCGGTGCTGAATTTGCACGAATTGGTGATGGCGAATCTTGGTCACAAATGATGGCGGAGTTCACTCCAAAATTAGATTTAGCATTTGGTTTGCTTGGCGCAGATCTTTGGCGAAAGTCTTCGTTAAAGCTTGCGCAATTAGCACGTAAAAGATTTGGCAATCGTGGATTAGTTGCAGTAGGCGCGGAACTATTGGAGCCAGCCGCACCTTGGCTAGATCGCCAATTCAAATCACCAGTTAGCAAAGCTTTACTCGCACCGTGGGCGCTTCATAATGGACTTGGTCCAGATGATGCAAGCAGTGCATTTATTACTAAAGTAATTTCAGCTGCTGTTGCATTTGGTGGAATGCCAGTTCCTGTCGGTGGTGGAATTAAATTAGTAGAAGCGTTAACTTCAATCGTTACAGATGCTGGTGGAAGGTTAATTACAAAGGCGGATGTAGTTAAAGTTATCGTCGAAAATAATCGCGCAACAGGAGTAAAACTTAGTGATGGCAGAGTCTTTAGCGCGGATAAAGCAGTATTGGCATCAACAACGCCACAAGCGCTCTATCAAAACTTATTAAAAGAAGAGCAAATCCCAGTTGAGATAGCAACTTCTGCGAAGAATTTCCGTTACGGCCGTGCCGCAATTCAAATTCACTTAGCGCTCTCAGAGCCACCTATTTGGAAGACCGATCCGCGTATGAAAGATGTTGCGATTGTTCACGTATTAGATGGAGTTAACTCACTATCTGAATCAGTAAACGCAGCAAACCGGGGCTACCTTCCAGCCCGACCAACAATTGTTGTCGGTCAACCTTGCGCAGTAGATCCTTCGAGAGCGCCAAGTGGTGCATCAATTATTTGGATTCAATTACAAGAAAATCCACAAGTTATCAAAGGCGATTTAGCAAATGAAATTAAGCCTGGTGACGGAACTTGGAACGAAGAGCGTCTAACTGCTTATGCCAATCGCGTTCTAGAACAACTTGGAGCTGAAATAACAAACCTTAAATCAGCAACAGTCGCAAAGATTGTTCTGGGGCCACGTGAAATCGAGGCAATGAATAAGAATCTTGTTGGCGGAGATCCTTACGCCGGAGATTGTCGAATAGATCAATATGCACCTTGGCGTCCATTGTCTGCTGCAACGGGTCACCGCACTCCAGTAAAGAATCTTTGGCATATCGGTGCATCAACACATCCTGGGCCAGGACTTGGTGGCGGTTCCGGATTCTTAGTTGCAAAGCGGTTGGCTAAGAAAGGGTTTACCAAGAAAATATTTGGGAAGTAAAAGAAAAAGCCCGCCAACAACTTGGCGGGCTTTTTAACTTTTCGTTATTACTTAGAAACCAGTGCAAATACTCTTGTAGGTGAACCTGAACCACCAACAATTTTCAGTGGCGCGGCAATAACAATTGCACCAGTTGTTGGCAACTTATCTAGGTTACGAAGTTGAGTTAGACCGTACTTATTGTTTCCAAGTAAGTAGTTGTGGCAAGGGAATGGAACATCCATTCCAAATGCGCCGCCAGCATCGATACCAACTGTTTCAACACCTAATCCAAGGATGTCGCGCTTTGTTGCAAGGAACTCGGCACATGCAGGAGGTAGCCCTGGAGTGTGTGGACCATTCTCATCCGCATTCGCAAATGCTTTTGGATCGTCGCCAAACTTTGACCAACCAGTACGAAATAGAACCCATGCACCCTTTGGAATTTCACCATTAACTTTTTCCCAAGCTTCGATATGTGAAACTTCAAGAAGAAAATCAGGATTTGCTGCTGCTTCTTTAACAAAATCAAGAACTACTGCAGGGCCGACAAGTCGTTGTGGCGGAATTGAAGCAACATCATCGCCATCTTTTCCGGTAACCCAGTGGTTAGGAGCATCTAAGTGAGTT
>CAWURN010000082.1:0-8328 GCA_963924835.1 Candidatus Nanopelagicaceae bacterium
ACAACTGATATGAAGTTAAATGGTCCAAATGATCCAATTGATCAAGGTGGCTTATTACATGCTTTAACCGGTAGCGGAATCATGGTTGGAATTGCACTCATTATTAGTTTGCCAATTGGAATTCTTACCGCGATTTACCTAACTGAAATTAAAGGTTATTTCACCCCTCCAATCAAATTCTTAGTTCAGGCAATGTCTGGAGTTCCATCAATCGTTGCTGGCTTATTTATTCTCTCAGCGATTGTCTTCCCAATTACCAAGACACCTAGCGGACTAATGGGGGGCTTGGCTCTTTCTATTCTTATGATTCCAACCATTGCTAGAACTTCGGAAGAAGTATTGCTTTTAATTCCACCAGATTTACGTGAAGCCGGTATCGCACTTGGTGGCACACAATGGCGCACAATTTCTCAAATTGTGGTTCCTGCAGCCAAGAGCGGATTAATAACAGCGATTATTTTGGGTGTTGCTCGAGTTGCGGGTGAAACTGCACCCTTAGTGCTTGTCTCTGGTGGCGGAGATGCACTTAACTTAAACCCAACTTCTGGACCGATGGGATCGTTCCCATTTTACATTTGGAAGAGCTTTACCTTTGGAACAACTGAATCTATCGCTCGCGCTTGGGCTGGAATCTTTGTTCTCCTAGTTTTGATTTTCGTACTATTTATTGCGGCTCGCCTTCTTGGTGGAGATAGGAACAAAAAATGATTAATTCTGGAGCGCAAGACCCACTAGATAAAGGAAATGAAAATATGGAAACAACAACTCCATCATCACTTTCAAGCGTTGCGGCAAGCGCTGCAGCAAAGAAGAAGCCGGGATCTGGCGCACTAGGCGTTGGGCTTGAGGCCCGAGGCATCCATGCTTGGTTTGGCGACAAGTTAGTTCTTAAAGATATATCTCTGGATTTTTGGTCAGGAACTGTAACCGCACTTATCGGACCATCTGGTTGTGGAAAATCAACATTCATTCGTACCCTAAACCGCATGCATGAATTTATTCCAGGCGCAGCAATGGCTGGCGATGTTTTACTAAATGGAAAAGATATTTATGAGAGCGGAACTGATGTAACAAAGATTCGTTTAAAGGTAGGAATGGTTTTCCAGAAGCCAAATCCATTCCCATCAATGACTATTGCAGACAATGTTCTGGCAGGCCTAAAGCTTGCCCAACTAAAGGTTGCGAACAAGGATGACTTACTTGAAGAATGTTTAGTTCGTGCCGGTCTATGGGCAGAGGTAAAAGATCGGCTAAGTGCTTACGGTGGTTCGCTCTCTGGTGGACAACAACAGCGTTTGTGTATTGCACGTTCACTTGCAGTGCGCCCAGAAATCTTGCTGATGGACGAGCCATGTTCGGCACTTGATCCAGGATCTACCTTGAAGATTGAAGAGACTATTTCAGAACTCTCATCTTCGATGACAATCATTATTGTTACTCACAATATGCAACAAGCAGCTCGGGTATCTGATTACACCGGATTCTTCCTATCGGATGGTGGACCAGGAGAGCTTGTCGAAGTTGGGCCAACCAGTGAGATCTTCTCCAGACCAAAAGATATTCGCACTGAGAACTACGTGACAGGTCGTTTCGGCTAAAACAGCCTAAAATCGGATAAAACTGGTTTACCAACTGTTCACCTAATTGTTGGCAAGCGTTTGGCTTGAAGCCCCTGTTGCTTAACCCGGAATCAATACTTTTCCCCATAGACAAACGTCTATTTAGTCCTAACAAGGGGAAAAATGAAACTTTCTAAATCAATCAAGGTTCTAGGTGCAGCTATTGCTGTTGCAGTCCTTGCTGCTCCATCTGCTGTTGCAGCTGTTTCACTAACTGGTGCAGGCGCTACATTCCCTGGCCCAATCATCGAAGCTTGCAAAGCTGGATATAACAAAGAAACTGGAAATACATTTACCTACGGCCTAGGTGGTTCTGGTGCAGGTCGCACAGCATCAGATAAGCAAACAGGTATCGTCAACTTTTCAGATACACCACACCTTGCAGCACGCGCTGGTGTAATCCACCTTCCAATCGTTGCTGGTCCTATCGCTGTTATGTATAACATCGGAAATCAAAAGCCACTTTATCTTTCACCAGCAACAGTTGCTGGAATCTTTGGTGGAACAATCACACGTTGGGATGACGCAAAGATCAAAGCAGATAACAACCGCGCTGTTAAAGAAGTAATTTACAAGTTGGATAAAAATGGCGTCACCGTAAAGGACAAGGCTGGAAAGCCAATAGTTCTACGCGAAGTGACTCGTAAAATTCGTTACACACTTCCACCAAAGCCAATCAAGGTTATTTATCGCTCTGACTCATCAGGAACAACTGGTGCATTCACCGCTGCGCTAAATGGTGCGGCTCCTGAAGTTTGGACAAAGGCTGGAAACAACGCTTTCGGTTCAACTTTCCCGGGTGTTTTGAACGACAAAGCTAACCTAGGTCGCATCTCTGGCTTTTCTGGTTCAGCTGCAGTAGCAGCGGCAGCAGCAAAGACTCAGTACTCAATTACATATGCTGAATCTGCATATGCAAAAGATAACGGACTTGCAATTGCTAACATCAAGAACGAAGCAGGAAACTGGCAAGCACCAACATCTGGTGGAGTTTCAGCTTTCCTAGGTGCAGCAAAAATTGCAGATAACGGCATTGTTACCTTTGATTACAAGACAAAGGATCCAGGCGCTTATCTCTTCGGTACAACTTCATATGCACTAGTGGATACAAAGCAGAAAGATGCCGAAACAGCTAAGGCTGTTAAAGAGCTTCTTGCATACTTGCTAGATCCAAAGTGCCCACAAACTGATCCAAAGCAAGACTTCACAACAATCACAGGAACACTTCGCGATGTTAACTTGAAGTTGATTGCTCGAATCGGTAACTAGTTAATACGATATCCAAAGAAAGCCCCGGGCCAATTGGTTCGGGGCTTTCTTATTAGTTATTCACTTCCAGTAAAAATGGGTGCGCCTGGCAGGAATCGAACCTGCGGCCTACCGCTTAGAAGGCGGTTGCTCTATCCGACTGAGCTACAGGCGCATTTACTGGATTTCGTGTGCAAGTCTACCGATTTGAACCGATAAGGTTTCGCACATGGCTGAGTTCATTTACACGATGAAAAAAGCGCGAAAAGCGCATGGTGACAAGGTAATTCTTGATGATGTGACCCTGATGTTTTTACCGGGGGCAAAGATCGGTGTTGTTGGTCCTAACGGATCAGGTAAATCAACAGTCCTACAAATCATGGCCGGATTACAACAGCCTTCTAATGGCGAAGCATTCTTATCTCCGGGTTACACAGTTGGAATTTTGTTGCAAGAGCCACCACTAGATGAAACCAAAAATGTTTTGGAAAATGTTCAAGAGGGCGTTGCTGAAACTATTGGATTACTTGCTCGCTTTAATCAGATCAGTGATGAGATGGCTAACCCAGATGCCGACTATGACAAGTTGCTGGCCGAAATGGGAACCCTGCAAGAACAACTAGATCACCGAAATGCTTGGGATTTAGATTCCCAACTTGAACAAGCAATGGATGCGCTGCGTTGCCCACCAGGTGATGCAGATGTAACAGTTCTATCTGGTGGTGAGCGTCGTCGCGTGGCTTTATGTAAATTGCTATTACAACAACCCGATCTTTTATTACTTGATGAGCCAACTAACCACCTTGATGCCGAATCAGTTTTATGGCTCGAACAACATTTGAGCAAATACCCAGGCACTGTCGTAGCAATTACGCACGATAGATATTTCTTGGACAACGTTGCGCAGTGGATTCTGGAACTCGATCGTGGCCGCGCATTTCCTTACGAAGGAAACTATTCGACTTATTTGGAGACCAAATCAACGCGTTTAAAGATCGAAGGCCAGAAAGATGCAAAGCGCGCAAAGCGTTTAACCGAAGAGCTTGAATGGGTTCGGATGAATGCAAAGGGCCGCCAAGTTAAATCAAAGGCACGTCTTGCAAGGTATGAAGAGATGGCATCTGAAGCCGAGAAGACTCGCAAATTAGATTTCGAAGAGATTCAAATTCCAATGGGGCCAAGACTTGGAAACGTTGTTGTTGAGGTAGAACATTTAAAGAAGGGCTTCGGAGATCGCCTGCTTATCGATGATCTCTCTTTCACGCTTCCTCGTAACGGAATTGTTGGAGTTATCGGGCCTAACGGCGCTGGTAAGACAACGCTCTTTAAAACAATATTGGGTATGGAACAACCAGATAGTGGCATTGTGAAGATTGGGGAGACTGTAAAGATTTCCTATGTCGACCAGTCCCGTGGCGGCATCGATCCTAAGAAGAGTTTGTGGGAAGTTGTTTCAGATGGTTTGGATTACATAAAAGTTGGTCAGGTAGAAATGCCATCACGTGCTTATGTTTCAGCATTTGGATTTAAAGGTCCAGATCAACAGAAAGCAGCCGGAGTTTTATCTGGTGGTGAGCGAAACCGTTTGAATCTTGCACTAACTTTAAAGATGGGTGGAAACCTTCTACTACTCGATGAGCCAACAAATGACCTTGATGTTGAAACACTTGGTTCACTTGAAAACGCGCTACTCGAATTTCCTGGTTGCGCAGTAGTTATTTCCCACGATCGCTGGTTCTTGGACCGTGTTGCAACACATATCTTGGCTTATGAAGGTGACTCGCAATGGTTCTGGTTTGAAGGAAACTTTGAATCTTATGAAGAGAATAAAGTTGCAAGGCTAGGGATCGAAGCATCTAGACCACATCGTGTTACCTACCGAAAGTTGACTCGCTGATGCGTCACCACGGGAAAACTTATGTTCGCTGGAATGATCTCGATGCATTCGGCCATATCAATAATGCAAATTACTTAACATTTATTCAAGAGGTTCGTGCCGACTTCACTTGGTATTCGCGCATTGCCAAAGGGCTAAAACCGATGTTCTCGGACATGGTTGTTGCGCGTGCTGAAATTGATTATCTAGAACCGATTACAGAGGGTGGATTCGATATTGATATCGCAATCTGGGTTTCAAAAATCGGAAACTCTTCCTTCACTCTCGAATATGAATTAACTTCCAAAGCAGGAATTCACGCCAAAGCCAGAACTATCCAAGTTGCAGTTGATATGGCAACAAAGCGATCTCGCGCTATCAATGATGAAGAGCGCACGCTTTTGACGCAATATTTAGAAGAATAATGAAGTTAAGAAATATTCACCCAGCATGGTTTGCTGCTGGCGTAACGTTTCTAACTCTCGTCGCGACTGCTGGATTTAGATCTGCCCCTTCAGTTTTAATCGTTCCACTTGAGGAATCCTTTGGTTGGTCACGGGAAGATATTTCACTTGCAGTAGCGATTAACGTCCTTCTATTCGGACTCACAGCGCCGTTTGCCGCAGCTTTAATGGAGCGCTTTGGTATTCGCCGGGTCGTAATGACCGCACTAACGACAGTCGGCATTGGCGCATTTTCAACAATCTTTATGACCAAGCCTTGGCACTTAATCGGTTTGTGGGGAGTGGTTGTTGGAATCGGAACTGGTTCTATGGCTCTCGTATTTGCTGCAACTATTGCAAACCGCTGGTTCGTGGCAAGACGAGGAATTGTTATTGGCGCACTGACTGCAGCAACCGCAACCGGACAATTAATTTTCTTGCCGGGCCTATCAACACTCGCTACAAATATTGGTTGGAAATCTGTTTCGTTAGTTGTTGCGTGTGGCGCTTTTGTAATGGTTCCACTTATCTTTTTATTTTTAAAGGAGCGACCATCTTCAGCCGGCGTAACGCCATACGGGGCACCGAGTGATTGGTTTGAACCTGTTCAGAACAAAACCAATGCTGCGCGTTTAGCAATTCAAACCTTAAGAGATGCAAGCAAAGTTCGTGATTTCTGGTTTCTAGTTGGTTCGTTCTTTGTCTGCGGTCTTTCAACAAGTGGATTAATAGGCACGCACTTTATTCCAGCCGCACACGATCACGGAATGAATGAAGTAACTGCCGCAAGCTTGCTGGCTTTAGTTGGCGTCTTTGATGTTATCGGAACAATAGCCTCTGGTTGGCTCACTGATCGTTACGATCCGCGCAAATTATTGTTTGCTTATTACTTCCTTCGTGGCCTCTCCTTATTCCTGCTGCCATCAATTCTCTTTGCGACAATCCATCCTTCGACTTTGGTCTTCGTTATTTTTTACGGTCTTGATTGGGTTGCAACTGTTCCACCAACAGTGGTGCTTTGTCGCCAAATATTAGGACCGGAAAAAGCGACAGTTATTTATGGTTGGGTATTTGCAGCGCATCAAATTGGTGGTTCAGCCGCAGCATTTGGGGCAGCAATTTTCCATACCAAGTTCGGTGATTATGCCTTCGCCTTCTATCTAAGTGGTTTGCTGTGCATTGTTACGGCTTATTTTGTTCTAAAGATAAGCAAGGTTAAAGAAGATGCCCAACAATGAGTGAGGCAACATTTTATGAACGTGCAGGTGGCTCAAAAGTTTTCAAAGAACTGACTAAGAAGTTTTATCAGAAGGTTTCAGTTAACCCAATCTTAAAGCCGATGTATCCAGAAGAAGATATGGCTGGGGCAGAGGAGCGTTTGGAATTGTTTTTGGAACAGTATTGGGGTGGGCCAAGTACTTATTCTGAACAGCGAGGACATCCAAGACTTCGAATGCGTCATGCCGAGTTCCATATTGCAACTCCCGAACACGATGCTTGGCTGCAATGCATGCACGCTGCAGTAATTGATTTAGATATCGCTGAAGAGCTTAAAGAAGAACTCTGGACTTACTTTCAATATGCAGCTCATTCAATGAAGAATCAGCCAGATAATTAATTGGCTTTAGGTTGGGACTTATTTCCAACCTTCAAAATTTCGCCATTACGCAAATACCAAAGAGTCCCATCTAAGGATCTGACAGTCGTAATTCGAAGTCCAACTGATTCAACAACTCCGACAACTTCCATCGTCTCAATTTGATCACCAACGCCGTATTGATCTTCAACTAACATAAACATTCCGGCAAGGACGTCGCGCACAAGTGTTTGTGCTCCAAGTCCAAGTGCAACTCCGATAACACCAGCTGATGCAACTAGTGGACCAAGATTGAATCCAAGTTCACTCAAAATCATTGTTAAGGTGATCAACCAGATCACCCCATTAAGTGCAGATTTAAGAACTGATCCTGCAGTTCGCGCACGTTCGCGCTGTCTTTCCATTCCGCGTTTTGGTCCGGGAACAAAATCGGCTTCAGCAATTCGATTTATGGCCCTAGCCACTGCACGGCCACCGACCTTCTGAAAGACCAGGGCGATAACAAGGATCAAAATTATGTGGAACGGCGCACCGATAAACCAGCCATAAATCTCTTGGGCATTATTGCTAAGGGTCATGTTCGAAGAATAAACCTTCTATTCATGAGATTCGCCATCAGAAATGCGCGATTTTTTGCCTCTCTTACGGCACTATTTACCCAACAACACGAGCCACGCGTTGGAGCAATAGCCATTACAAGGGAGCCTTTCAAGTGCCACAGACATTGGTACTGAACGCCACTTATGAGCCACTAGGTGTCGTATCAGAAAGGCGAGCGCTAATCCTCGTCTTGAATCAGCGAGCCACAACAATTGAGGAATCAGACACGGTCCTTCATTATTCTGGTGGTGAAATAATTCTGCCTGCAGTTATTAAATTGGTTAAGTTTGTTCGAATTCCTTATCGTCATGCGGTTCCACTTTCCAGACGCGCACTATTTGCACGCGATGGTGGTCGTTGCGTTTATTGCACCGCACCAGCGACATCTATTGATCATGTAATTCCAAGAAGTCGTGGTGGCGCTCACAATTGGGAGAATGTTGTTTCTGCTTGCCACAAGTGCAATCACCAGAAAGCTGACCGGACTTTAAAAGAAATTGGTTGGAAATTAAAGACACTGCCACGCGAACCAGCTGGCGCAGCCTGGCGAATTCTTGGAACTGGGAAACCGGATACGAGATGGATTTCATACCTTCGCCCATTTGGTGCTGAACCCGGCGTTGCCTAAGATACCGATATGCAATTTTTTACCAGCGTATTAAATCGAATTACCCAAGAGGATGGTTCACTTCCGGGCGAACCTCTTGGAACTTTTCTCGGCATAGTTTATTTTGTTGTTATTCCTAGTGCTTTATTTATTGTAATTTCAGTCGTAGTTGCGCTATCTACAGTTGATCGCAAGAAGAAGAGCACAACACTTACCCGTATCGAATAGTTCTAAGCATCCTTTGCTTGCGCTTTGAGCGCGCGCGATAGGGAATCTCGACTTTCAGAAACTAATCTACGAAGTCCGGCAGCTGCTTCTTTGCCACTTGTATCAAGCCA
>CAWURN010000083.1:0-13967 GCA_963924835.1 Candidatus Nanopelagicaceae bacterium
GCGTGGAAGAAGACTTGCAATAAAACATCACCAAGTTCTTCACGCATAGCAGCGCGATCATTCTCTTCTACTGCTTCAATAAATTCGTAAGACTCTTCTAACAAATATTTTAGAAGCGTTTCATGGCTCTGTTCTGCATCCCAAGGGCAGCCCCCCGGAGATCGAAGTTGATTCATTACTTCACGTAAAGCCTCTAGCTGTGAAGTTGAATCAGGCATAATGCTTACTTCTTAACTGCAGCGTTATCTACGACAGGATCGACATTTCCGGTCTCATAGTTCCAAACACCATAGCGTGGATTAATTGTGACTTTCTTTTCTTTAGCCATTCCAACAATTAACTTCTGAATTCCGCTGCCATCAGTACTTGTGTCACCATTTGCTTTAAGAGCTTCTCCTAATTTTTCAGCAAGAAGAACTGTTCGCATGTAGCGTTCAAAATCTCTAGGCGCAATCTGTGCTCCAACAAGTGAGAATGCCAAGCGATCTTCGCCACCAATTTGCAAAATAATATCTGCTCGGCGCGCTGCGATTTCTGCATCTGTTATCTTGACTTTAATTTTTGAAGCTATGTCGTCAAATAGAACTGATATCACATGGAATCGGATTGAGTTTACATTCAACTCTTGGCCGGTAGCCAAAGTCATTCCTGTTGTCTCAACTTTATTTCGCTCTTTAATTATTTCACTTACTGTTCCTTGTAACGTGGTTAGTGGAATCTCGGTCTTACCAACAGTTGCTGCTGAGTTTGAACTTGAACATCCAGTTACCAGAATTAACAATCCGGCACCAAGCACTGCAACTATTTTCTTAACATTATTCACGAAATCCCCGTTCAAGTATTTTTAATTATTCTTCTTAATTGGTGCGACGATTGAAGTTAGAACTTCGATTGTCCAAGGCAGAGCTGAAGTATCCCCTATCTCCCCACTAGCTATCCAATTTGGAGTGCTTGTCCGTGCAACTAATACGCTCGAAGTGGCCACTTTCACGATTGAACCTGGATAAATCCGGTTCAATCTCATGACTGCCGAATCTGGGAGAGTAAGTGGGGCTAATCGCAAGAACTTACCTTGTAGAACAACTTCGGTTAAGCCAAAACTCTTTGCCATTGTTCGAAGGTGTGCGACTGCCATTAAGTTTGTCGCATCTTCTGGCAATGGACCAAAACGATCAACTAGTTCAGCTCTGATTGCATCAAGATCACCAGAATTTTGAGCATCCGCCATTCGACGATAAATATCGAGGCGCAATCTTTCAGAAGTTAAATACTCGACTGGGATATGCGCGGTAACCGGAAGTTCAACCTTGCACTCTTTAAATTTACCTTCGTCCTCGCTTTGAGGAACATAACCAGTTTTATACTCTTCGACGGCTTCACTAACCATTCTCATATATAAATCAAAGCCAACTTCGGCAATATGACCAGATTGTTCGCCGCCCAACAAATTACCAGCGCCACGAATTTCTAAATCTTTTAGCGCAACTTGAATACCCGAGCCTAGATCAGTGTTAGTGGCAATTGTTGTAAGTCGATCATGTGCGACTTCGGTAAGTGGTTTATCAGCTGAATACAGGAAGTAGGCATAAGCACGTTCTCTGGAACGACCAACACGTCCTCGAAGTTGGTGCAATTGAGAAAGCCCAAAAGTATCTGCGCGGTCAACAATTAGTGTGTTTGCATTTGGAATATCGATGCCACTTTCGATAATTGTCGTGCAGACTAATATATCAAAATCACGTTCCCAAAATCCGAGAATTGCATCTTCAAGTTCGCGCTCACCCATCTGGCCATGTGCAACTCGGATGCGAGCTTCTGGAACTAATTTTCTAAGACGTTCAACTACGCCATCAATACTGTCGACTCTATTGTGAATGTAAAAAATTTGCCCATCACGCAATAGTTCCCGGTGAATTGCTGCGGTAACTTGTTTATCGTCATATGGACCAACATATGTCAGAACCGGATGCCGCTCTTCTGGCGGTGTGGTTATGTTCGACATTTCCCGAATGCCGGTAATTGCCATCTCTAAAGTTCTTGGAATTGGCGTTGCCGACATCGAAAGCACATCGACATTGGTCCGAGTTTTCTTCAATTCTTCCTTATGTTCAACGCCAAAACGTTGCTCTTCATCAACAATTACAAGTCCTAAATCTCGAAATGCCACATCTTTTGAAAGTAAGCGATGGGTACCGATTACAACATCGATTGAACCAGATTTAATTCCTTCAAGAATTTCTCGTCCCTCTTTCGGGGTATTAAATCGCGATAACCCAGCAACGTTGACTGGAAATCCGGTGTATCTATTATGAAATGTTGTTAGGTGTTGTTGCACCAAAAGTGTTGTTGGCACCAATACCGCAACTTGTTTCCCATCTTGAACTGCTTTAAATGCCGCACGAATTGCAATCTCAGTTTTTCCATATCCAACATCGCCACAAACAATGCGATCCATCGGATGCGACTTCTCCATATCGGCTTTAACTTCTTCAATCGTCGCTAATTGATCTGTTGTTTCAACATAAGCGAAGGCGGCTTCTAATTCACGTTGCCAAGCCGTGTCTGGCGAGAACGCATAACCCGGAGCGCTCATGCGTGCGGCATATAGTTGAATTAATTCTGCAGCAATGTGTTTTACTGCCTTACGCGCTCGGCGTTTAGTGTTCTGCCAATCAGAACCACCTATACGATTTACTGAAGGCGCTTCACCGCCAACATATCTTGTAATTTGTTCGAGGGTATCGGTAGGAACAAATAATCTATCTGCAGGTTGGCCACGTTTCGATGCGGCATATTCAATTACCAAGTATTCGCGAGAAACACCTGCGACTGTGCGATTTATTAATTTCAGATACTTTCCAACACCATGCTGCTCATGGACGACATAATCTCCTGGGCGCAATTCAATTGGATCAATTGCCTTCTTACGCCTTGATGGCATGCGGGCCTGGTCTTTGTTTGACGTTCGTTGCCCAGAGATATCTTTCTCAGTTATGAATGCGAATTTAAGATCATGGTTTATGAAACCATGTTCGATTGCACTTGTTATTACTTTCACACTTTCGAGTGAAGATTCACGGAAGAGGGCTTGATAGCGTTCGAGAATTCCGGGACCAGTTGCACTGAAGATAATTGTGTATCCGCTTGCTACCCATTTTGAAATATCAGTAATAGCAATTTCTAGTTTTCCGCTATATATAGGAATTGCAATGAATTCAGCCAGTACCGCCACATCAGCTAGATCTTCAGGATTCTGGGTGTAAGGATTAATGGAGAACCACTTAAGATTTACATCAGTGATTTTCTTCTGTATTTCATCGAAAGTTGAATAGCCGCCACTTGAGATTACTCCGGTTAAATCGATTGGGGCCGCGGTTCCAAAAGCGGCGTTAGACCAGGACGCCTCTAAGAATTCTTGGTTAGTTGTAACTAAATCTGCGGCGCGCGATTTAATTCGGGGCTTATCAATTACAACAACTTGAGAGCCTTGAGGCAAGAATTCAATCAAGTTTTTGAAATTTGGTTTTAATAGCGCAGCGATAGATTCCATTCCTTCAACACAAATACCCTCACTTATCTTGCTTGCCATTTCGGTAAGTTGTGGGAATTCGGCCGCTAGATAGCCTGCTTTCACTTTAACATCGTCTGAAATTAACAGTTCCCGCCCAGGATAAATTATTACTTCTTGCGTAATCGCAGCATAAGTTCGTTGATCGGCAACTAGAAAATACTGAATATCTTCAACGGTATCGCCAAAGAAATCTAAGCGAATTGGATGTTCGTGATCTGATGGAAACAAATCAAGGATGCCGCCACGAACTGCAAAATCTCCGCGCTTTTCTACAAGATCAGTTCTAGTGAAACCAAAGTAAGAGAGGCGTCCAATTAACTTTGCCATTGATACTTCTTTATTCAGAGCTAACGAAATAAGTTCTTCATCCAAGATGTCACTAACAATCGGTTGCAGGGCGCCCCGAATTGAAGTGACAATAACTTTTGGTGGGGTTGAAGAATTAATCTGGTGCAGCCCTTTTATTCGAGTTGTTACGGTGTCGCTCTTAGGACTTAATCGCTCGTGCGGCAAAGTTTCCCATGCTGGAAAATTGATAACGTGATTTCCGATAAGTGAACGGATTTCATCGCTAATGTCATCAGCGATTCGAGTTGAAGGGGCAATCACTAATAAAGGTGAATCGCCAACTAACTTCGCAAGCACGTAAGAACGCAAGGAATTTATGCAGACCAATTCCCCGCCAGCAATAGGCGCATTGATTGGAAGATCAGGAAAGGTAGATAGAAGTGTCATTTCATCCCCTCCTGCTTTCTGCTTAACTCACGAGAAAAACGCCAAAAGCCCCACATCCAAAATGGATGGGGGTGTTATGAGGGAAATTGTATTCAAAGATTTAATTCGTTTCGACCAGGGCGCAATACCTGTAATGATTAGCCAGTGAGCGAGCAGACAACACAATTTCAGGCTGATGATGCCGGGCTTCGTGCTGATGTTCGCCGATTAACTGAATTATTAGGCGAATCCTTAGTTCGCCAAGAGGGCTCACAACTAGTCGATTTAGTTGAGAAAGTTCGCAAAGCTGTTCGCGAAGGTGGCGGCGAAGAAGTCCTGGAAAACATTTCAGTTAACGAGAGCGTGCAACTGGTTCGGGCATTTAGTAACTATTTCAACTTAGCAAACGTTGCAGAACAAGTTCACAGAGCGCGAGTTCTTGCAGATGAACGTAACAGTGGTGGCTCTTGGTTGACCAGAGCTGTAGACCGAATAATTGCAGTTCAAGCAGAGACTAAAGAATTTACGACAAAAGATATTCAAGGCTGGATTGATAATTTTTCAGTCCGTCCAGTATTTACTGCGCATCCAACTGAAGCAGCGCGTCGTTCGGTCTTGAGCAAGATGAATTCAATTGCGGATTTGTTGGATCAACCAGCAAGTGCAAGACGTGATCGCCGGCTTTCCGAAACAATCGATCTGCTCTGGGAGACCGACGAACTTCGATTGGGACGCCCAGAACCGCTAGATGAAGCGACGAATGCGCTTTACTATCTTGATGATTTATTTCGATTAACAATTCCTGAAGTATTAGATGATTTCGCTCATGAGTTAAAACGTCTTGGTGTAAGCGTTTCGCCAACTTCTCGCCCTTTAAGTTTTGGAACTTGGATTGGTGGTGATCGTGACGGAAACCCAAACATCACAGCAAGTGTCACCACTGCCGCAATCACACTTCAAACTGGCCACTTTATTCGTGCGCTGACGACATCACTTGATCAACTTCGCCAAGCTCTTTCAGTATCAACTCGTATTTCTGGAACAACTCCTGATTTAGATGCATCGGTCGAGAAAGACTTAGAACTACTTCCAGAAATTGAAGAGCGCTTCCGTAGATTAAATGTTGAAGAGCCATATCGTTTGAAGGCAACTGCTATTCGCCACCGATTGATTCTTACCCAACGCCGACATGCAGTAGGTGGGCCACATGTTCCGGGGCGGGATTATGAAAGCACATCACAACTTTTAGCTGATTTAAATCTAATGCGCAATTCACTTATCGCACATCGCGGAGAATTAATTGCAACCGGATTACTTGAACGGATAATTCGCACGGTATCTAGTTTTGGCCTTACCCACGCAACGATGGATATCCGCGAACATTCCGATGCTCACCACCATGCTCTTGCTCAGATTGAAAGCGTAGGTTTGGAAAACTTACAGAACTTAGATGAGGCAGCAAGAAACACGGTTGATACCTTCATTGCAATTCGTGATTTGATTGCAAAATTTGGACCAGAAGTTATTGAAACCTACATAATTTCAATGACTAAATCTCATAAGGATGTCCTCGCGGCAGTCGAGCTTTCACGAATCACTGGCCTCTTTGGAAAAGTTGGCTTTGCTCCACTTCTAGAAACTGTGGCTGAACTACAAGCCGCTGACACAATTTTGGATAATTTATTAAGTGATAAGAGCTATCGCGAGCTTGTGACCATGCGTGGAAATGTGCAAGAAGTAATGCTTGGTTATTCTGATTCAAATAAAGATGCGGGTATCGCAACTTCGCAATGGGAAATCCATAAGGCCCAGAGAAAATTGCGCGATATTTCTATGAAGCACGGCGTAACGCTTCGGTTATTTCATGGTCGTGGCGGTTCGGTTGGACGTGGTGGTGGGCCAACTTACGACGCGCTAATTGCATTACCGTGGGGATCTATTGACGGACAAATAAAAATGACCGAGCAAGGTGAAGTTATCAGCGATAAATATGCGCTGCCTTCACTTGCCCGCGAAAACGTAGAACTTGCACTTGCTGCTGCACTAGAAGCAACAGTTTTAAATCGTGCACCAAGACAGAGTCCGCAGTCCCTTGCAAGTTGGGGTTCATGTATGAATGCTGTGAGTGAGAGTGCATTTAAAACATATCGTGAATTAATCGATCATCCTGATCTACCTGCGTATTTTTATGCATCGACTCCAGTGGAACAGCTTGGTGAAATGTTCTTGGGATCTAGACCTTCACGACGTCCTGATGCTGCAAGCGGTTTAGATTCACTACGTGCAATACCTTGGGTTTTTGGTTGGACCCAATCACGTCAAATTGTTCCAGGCTGGTACGGAGTTGGTTCAGGATTAAAAGCGGCACGTGAAACCGGTAAATCTGATGTGCTTGCAGAGATGTTAAAAGAGTGGCACTTTTTTAGTACTTTCATTAGCAATGTCGAAATGACACTTGCAAAAACGGATTTAGTAATGGCCCGTAAATATGTAAAAACTTTAGTGGACCCATCACTGCATCATTTCTTAGACACAATTGAGGCTGAGTTTGAATTAACTAAGGCGGAATTACTTCTCTTGACTAAGAAGAAGGAGTTACTTGGTAACCAACCAATTCTTGCGCGCACACTGCAAGTAAGAGATGCTTACTTGGCCCCAATTCATTTGCTACAAATAACGCTGCTCCATAAAGTCAGAGGCGATAAGAACGTTGATCCATTAATTAGACGCGCGCTTCTGTTGACTATAAATGGTGTTGCCGCTGGCTTGCGTAATACTGGGTAACACTGGCTGAGTTATTTATTAAATTCCTGTTGAGCGTAATCCAGGCCCTTTTCAATTAACCGCTCAATTGCTAGGCCACCTCGGATAATAAAATCGTTGAGTTCTTTCTTCTCTGGCTGGCTAAATGGTTTCAGCACATATTCTGCTGGATCAATCGGTGCTTGTGGTCTTCCGATACCCATTCGCAGTCGGAAATACTCTGCTGATGCAAAGTTGGTAGTCAGTGATTTCAAACCATTGTGGCCGTTATCGCCACCACCTTGTTTTATCCGAATTGTATTGAAGTCAATATCTAATTCATCATGAATGATAATTAAGTTTGCGGGCGAAATTTTATAAAAATCGGCAAGTGCTTTGGCTGGGACACCGCTCTCGTTCATGTAACCAAGGGTCTTTGCCAAAACAACAGAATTACCTGCAACCCGAATATCTGCAATCTGAGTCTTAGATTTATGATTTGAAAATTTAACGTCAGAGGCCAGATAGTCGATAACCATCTGGCCTATGTTGTGACGAGTTGAACTGTATTGATCGCCCGGATTACCTAGTCCGAGAACTATCCAGCGATCGCTACTCATTTCTAGTTTTGCTAATTACTCTTTTGCAGCGTCAGCAGCTGGTGCAGCAGCACCGTCTGCAGGTGCAGCAGCTTCAGCAACCGGAACTTCTTCAACAGCTGTTGAACGTTCTGAAAGGTGAATAACTGGCATGTTTGGTTCTGAAATAAGTGTTACACCAGCAGGTAGAACAACATCTGATGCATAACGTGATTGACCAGCCATCATGCCATCCATATTTAATTCTAGGAATTGTGGAATAGATGTTGCTTCAGCTTCAACTTCAACCGTGTTGTGCATGTGTTCAAGAATTCCGTCAACATCATGCTTACCTGTTGTGTGTACTGGAACTTCAACTTTAACTCGCTCACCGCGACGAACAATTACTAAGTCGATGTGGGCAAGAATTCCGGTTAGTGGATTTCTAGTGACAGACTTTGGAAGTGTTAATTCAGTCTTGCCGTCGACTACAACGTCGAGAAGAACGTTTGCGCTCTTAAGTGCTGCGCCAAGTTCGCGAAGTGGAAGTGCAACGTGTCGTGGTGCTTCGCCGTGACCATAAATAACAGCCGGAACATTTCCAGCACGACGATCGCGACGTGATGCGCCTTTACCAAATTCGGTGCGCTTAGTTGCATTAATAGTAATTTCAGCCATTTGCTTCTCTCTCTATCTAATCGTCTACTTAGTTGATGTAGCAACGTCCGATGAGAGCCAAGCCGTCGATTACGGATTTTAAATCCCTCGCCGGAACGAGTGGCTAGGTTATCTAATTTTTCTCAAAAAGAGAAATTGTTTAGGAGTGACCGTCGAAGAGGCTGGTAACTGAGCCATCTTCAAAGACCTCGCGGATTGCGCGGGCCAAAAGTGGGGCGATGGGCAAGACCGTTAAATTATCGAATCGGGAATCTTCTGGGATTGGCAAGGTATCGGTTACGACAACTTCGCTGACATTTGAAGCCTTCAGGCGTTCTACTGCTGGTCCAGAAAATACTGCGTGAGTCGCCGCGATGATTACATCTTTGGCGCCCTCGGCATAAAGCGCATCAACTGCTTTGGTAATTGTTCCTGCAGTATCGATCATGTCATCAATAACTACGCAGGTCTGTCCCTTTACATCACCGACAACTTTGCCGGTAGAAGATTCATTTGGAATACGTGGGTCACGCATTTTATGGATGAAAGCGATTGGGCAACCACCAAGTAAATCTGACCAACGTTCTGCGACTCGGACGCGGCCTGAGTCTGGTGAAACGATTGTCAATTTAGTGCGATCAACTTTGCTTCCAACATAATTTGTAAGCAGTGGAAGCGCGAAGAGATGATCTACTGGACCATCAAAGAATCCTTGAATTTGTGAGGTGTGAAGATCCACAACCATTAAGCGATCAGCGCCAGCGGTTTTAAATAAATCTGCCATAAGTCTTGCAGAAATTGGCTCACGGCCACGGTGCTTCTTATCTTGACGAGCATATCCATAGAAAGGTGCGACAACAGTGATTCGTTTTGCAGATGCGCGCTTAAGTGCGTCAACCATTATGAGTTGTTCCATGATTTGTTTATTTACTGGAGCACAGTGCGATTGAATTACGAAGGCATCGCTTCCGCGGACACTCTCTTCGAAGCGAACAAATATTTCACCATTTGCAAAGTCGTATGCAGAGGTTGGGGTAATTGGAATACCAAGTTCAGCGGCGACGCCTTCAGCTAACTCTGGATATCCGCGACCAGTAAAAATTCTTAGTCGTTTCTCCGAAGTGAGGCGAAGTTCGCTCATGTCTTAGCTCCCTTGTTCCGAGGATTCGAAAGCGCCTGCAGCTTTTGCTGCCTGCGCAGATTTGGTTCCGGATCTCTTGCGAAGCACCCAACCAAGAATATTACGTTGTTTAGATCTTGCAACACCCATGGCTCCGGCAGGAACATCATCAGTAATTACTGACCCAGCCGCAGTGTATGCGCCATCTCCAATTGAAACTGGCGCAACCAACATGGTGTCGCTTCCGATTCGAACTTCATCGCCAATTATTGTCTTATGTTTTTCAACACCATCGTAATTTACAAATACTGTGGCTGCCCCGATGTTGGTTCCAGAGCCAATTTGCGCATCTCCAACATATGAAAGGTGTGGAACTTTTGTTCCTTCGCCAATAGTTGAATTCTTAATTTCGACATAAGCGCCAGCCTTTGCACCAGCAGCAAGTACGGTTCCAGCGCGTAAATAGGAATATGGCCCAACGTTTGCCGACGCACCAATTTCACAATCAACACAATTTGATTCAATAACAGAAGCCCCGGCTGCAACTATTACATTCATTAAAGTTGTGCGCGGTCCAATAATTGCTTTCGTGCCAACTGTTGTAGTTCCAGCAAGCCAGCTCTCTGGAAAAATAGTTGCATCGGCTTCTATTTTCACATTTGCATCAATCCAGGTTGTTGTTGGGTCGATTATTTCTACGCCGTTGAGCATGTGTTCATAATTAATTCGATCTCGCATAATTGCCGCACAATCTGCAAGTTGGGCTCGATCATTAATTCCTAAAGTTTCGCTGTAATCATTTGAAAGAATCCCAGCAGATTGGCCGCCAGATTCCTTAATATCGGCAATTACATCAGTTAGATACAGCTCGCCTTGTGAATTATTGGTCTTTAACTTTGCAACACTAGAACGAAGTGCATCGATATCAAAGAGGTATACCCCGGTATTAATCTCATCAATTAACTTAATTTCCTCCGTAGCATCGCGCTCTTCAACGATTGCAACAATCTCGCCACTCTCATTACGCAAGATTCGCCCATACCCCGTTGGGTCTGGAAAGTCGGCAGTTAGAACTGAAACAACGTTTTTCGCTTCATGATGCGCTGCAATAAATTCTGCAAGAGTTTCACTGCGAAGAAGCGGGGTGTCTCCGGCACAAATTAATACGGTTCCGCTTGCCTTCAAATCGGCGAGCGCCAATTGAACCGCGTGGCCAGTTCCGTTTCGCTCTGCTTGAAAAACTGAGATCGAATTGGGAGCGACTTTCTTTATATGTGGCTCGACCTCTTCTCGTCCGGCACCAACTACTACGCGCAATTGTGCGGGGCTTAATTGAATAACTTGGGTTAAGACATGTTCAATAATTGTTTTGCCAGATATAAAATGTAAGACCTTTGGAGTTTGTGACTTCATGCGAGTTCCCTCGCCGGCTGCCAGGACTATAGCTACATCTAAATTTGCAGAAGAGTTGAGTGACTTGCTCAAGTCCAACTCCCTCCACTTTTACTTAAGGTGGCTCCGCCACCAGGTATCGATCCTGGACCCTGGGCTTCAAAGGCCCATGTGCTAGCCACTACACAATGGCGGAACCTGAATTCTCCCCTATAACTATCGATACCACCAAACTTCAAACCTTTTCTAGCCACCTAAAGCGTTTCTATAACCCGCGCCCCATGCACCGGACCACTTGCCCGCACCACTCCCGCTACAACTCCACTCGAACTTAGCGCCACTGTTAAATCCATAGATTTTTCTTCATCCTCAACCAAGAATGCAACGGTCGGACCAGATCCAGAAACGATGCCACCAAGTGCGCCGTAATCGCGACCAACATCTAAAACTAAACGTAATGCCGGACGCAATGAACATGCTGCTGGTTGTAAATCATTTGAAAGTGCTGCACCTAATGCAGTTGCATCACCGGCGCGAAGTGCCTGCATCATTGATTCACTTACTTGTGGTCTTGCAATATCTAAACCTTCGCGCAATCGATCACACTCTTGGTAAACCGCTGGAGTTGAAAGTCCTTGACCAGCAAGTGCCAATACCCAGTGATAATTTCCACGGCTAAGTGCCGGAGTTAATTCATCACCGCGACCGCGACCAATTGCAATTCCACCTGAAATTCCAAATGGCACATCGCTTCCCAATTGCGCTGCAATTGCTTCCATCTCGGCTCGCGATAATCCAATTTCAAATAACGCATCCATTGCAACGATTACACCTGCAGCATCGGCGCTACCTCCGGCCATGCCACCAGCAACAGGAATCTCTTTCTTTAAGTGAATCGCTAAATCAGTTGAGAGATCGTACTTATCGGCCATTAATTTTGCGGCCCGCACTGCAAGATTTTCATCAGTCGCAGGAACACCATTAGATGTTGCGCCCGAAAGTGTTATTGCAATTCCCGAATTTTCTGCGGCAAATTTTAGGGTTACATCATCAAAGAGTGAGATTGCTTGAAAGACAGTTGTGACTTCATGAAAACCATCAGCGCCAATAGGTCCTACCGCTAATTGCAGGTTTATTTTTGCCGGAGTTCGGACAATTACACCGCGGTTGTTCATTTAGAAAGGGTAATCGCAATCTTAATAAAATCCGAAAGTTGCAGTGATTCCCCGCGAATTGTTGGGTCTATTCCACTGGCTTCAATTATTGAACTCGCTGCCGCGCTTCCACCGCAAAGATCGCTAAGTGCGGCCCGCATCATTTTGCGACGCTGGGCAAATGCGGCATCAATTATTTTGAAGGTTGCCTTACGTAAGGTTTCATCGCCAGCGCTCTGATGTCGAACGAATCGAACTAGTGAGGAATCCACATTTGGCACTGGCCAAAAAATTGAACGACTTACAGGTCCTGCTGAAGATAAATCTGCCCACCAAGTTGCCTTAACAGAGGGGCTGCCATAAACCTTGCTATTTGGTTTAGCAACGAGGCGATCTGCAACCTCGCTCTGCACCATAACAACTCCGGAGCGAAGGGTTGGAAATAATTCCAGAAAGCGAAGTAACACCGGGACTGAAACATTGTATGGAAGATTGGCAACAAGAACTGTTGGGTCTTTTGGAAGCGTTGTAACACCCATCGCATCTTGATTAAGAATTGTTAACTTACTGGTATCAAGACCATGTCGTTGTGCGGTTTCTGGAAGTTCTGCAGCAAGGCGATCGTCAATTTCAATCGCGATAACTTCGCTAGCCGATTCCAGCATCGCAAGTGTTAAAGACCCTAGCCCTGGTCCGATTTCTAAGGCGATATCTGTTGGGCCAACATCTGCGCTCTTAACAATTTTGCGACAGGTATTTGCATCTACTACAAAATTTTGACCAAGTTTTTTTGTTGGGCGAAGTCCTATTCGCTCCGCAATCTCACGAATTTCGGCAGCGCCTAGTAAGTTACTCATTTAAGCGAACGATCCAAATAAACGTTCACAGTTATTTGAAATTGCAGTAGCTAATTCATCAACATCTTCGCCACGTTCATCAGCCATGAAACGTAAAATTGTGGGAATTTGTGCTGGTGTATTTAGCGCACCGCGATATGGCATTGGAGCCAAGAATGGTGAATCTGTTTCAACAAGTAATTGATCTATTGGAACAAGTTTTACTGCCTCTCGAAGTGCTGGTGCATTCTTAAAAGTAAGAGTCCCAGCGAATGAAAGTATGTAGCCTTTTTCAATACATTCTCGGGCCATTTCAGCATCCCCGGAATAACAGTGAAAAATAGTTTTTGCCGGTGCTCCTTCTTCAATTAGTACATCTAGAACTGCTCGATGTGCATCTCGATCATGAATTACTAGGGCTTTATCAACGCGCTTCGCTAAGTCAATGTGGCGGCGGAATGAATACTTTTGGCGCTCTTGCAGCGCGGGCTCGGTGCGAAAGAAATCTAAACCAGTCTCGCCGATAGCACGCACTCTTGGATGCGATGCTAACTTTTCAATTATTGCTAGGTCAGCTTCCAAATCTGCAACTACTGGTGCTTCATTCGGATGCAATGCAACAGTAGCCAGAACATTTGGCCAGTGCTCGGCAAGCTTTACTCCCCATTCGGATTGCTCTGCGGAGTAACCAACTTGCACAATGCGATCGATGCCAACGCTTTTAGCATCGGCTAATACTTTTCCTATTTCTGGAGAATCTGGTGCGGTATTGGTAACAATTTCAAGATGAGCATGTGCATCTACGCAATTAACATTTAGCGGTTGTGGAAGTGGTGCTGGTTCACGATCGATATCGCGGTTATGTCGATCTGCCACTTGTTAATCCAATCTTGGGAATAATACTGCGCCTTTTGTAACTTTGCAGCCTTGCGGTAAAACTCCCCAGGTTGAAACTTCTGAAATCTTCTGTTCGCCAATATTTCCAAGAGTTGCTTGCGCGCCAATTGATTCCCACAAAGTTTGAGTTGTCGCAGGCATTACTGGATGCAGCAAAACTGCTAGCGCACGAATTGCATCGGCTGTGTTGTATAAAACTTCATTTAGTTCTGCGGTGCGGCTCTCATCTTTAGCGATGGCCCAAGGTTCTTTAATTGTTACGTAACCATTTACGCGCTTACAGAATTCCATAATCGCATTGATTCC
>CAWURN010000084.1:0-3653 GCA_963924835.1 Candidatus Nanopelagicaceae bacterium
TGAAAGTTATGAACGATAAAGCTAGCCCGCGCGTGGAAATTATTCGCCACCCAGATGTACGCCGTTCGCTAATGGTGCAAAAGTCCTACAGCGAAGGCATGCGTGCACTAGTGCTTTACACCGCTTCCATCCAAGATGAGATCGAGCTTGCAGTTAAGGCTGGCGATACAGATCGCATCAAAGATATGGAAGCACTTAATGATCTGCTGCTTCCGGTTGTTAAAGGTTACGGTTCGGAAAAATCATGGACGCTTCTTGGAACTGAATCACTACAAACATTTGGTGGCGCCGGATTTACTCGTGATTGGCCACTTGAACAATATGTGCGCGATGCCAAGATCGATACTTTGTATGAAGGCACAACTGCAATTCAAGGTCTTGACTTCTTCTTCCGTAAAATTGTTAAAGATGGTGGCCGCGCAATTGGCTTACTTGGCAAAGAAATTAAAACTTTTGCCGAAACTGGTGGCGCACATGCTGCTGAGAAAGAAGCACTGCTTAAGGCACTCGGTGATTTAAATGCGATCATCGCTACCTTGGTTGCTCATGCAATGGAATCTCAAACTGATCCTGAGAAGATTTACACCGTTGGTTTAAATACTTCGCGCTGCTTAATGGCAGTTGGCGACATCATTACTGCTTGGTTACTACTACGTCAGGCAGATATCGCTCTTGCCAAGATTCCAAATGCGGGTAAAGATCTTGAGTTCTATAACGGCAAGATTGCCTCAGCTAAGTTCTTTGTAGGTAACTATTTGCCACAGATTGCCGCTGATCGCAAAATTGTCGAAGCAACCGACAATTCGATCATGAATATTTCAGACGCCGCCTTCTAAATCCTTCTTACGGTAGCCAATCGGTTACCCTTACGAGATGTTCAAAGCGCGCCAAAGTGAGATCCTCTTAACGATCGCCGCTGTCTTGTTTGCCTCAAATGGCATCGCTTCAAAACTGCTGCTTAATGACTACATTTCAGCCTGGCGATTAGCCCAGGTCCGTTCAATCTCAACTTTCTTTATTCTCGCTGCCTATATCGCTTGGCGGGCACCAAAAACTTTACGTCTTAGCAAGCGCGAAGTTCCTCGTTTAGCGGCCCTTGGAACTATCGGTATCGCGGCCGTAAATGGCGCCTATTTCTTAGCTATTTCCCGCATGCACGTGAGCATTGCCCTACTTATTGAATTCACGGCGCCAGTCTGGATCGTGCTTTATCTCCGTTATGTGCGCAAGAAGCATGTGCCAAATGAAATGTGGGTTGCCCTCTTCTTGGCACTACTTGGTTTGGCATTTGTTGCTCAAGTTTGGAATGGTTTAACTCTCGATGGAATTGGTGTACTTGCCGCCCTTGGCGCAGCATTTGCACTGGCCTACTTCTTTTTAGCTGGCGAAGGAATCACCGCGAATCGCGATAATCAATCAGTCACAATGTGGGGATTTGGTTTCGCAGCTCTTGCTTGGTCTTTTTTGATGCCGATTTGGACATTCCCGTTCGATATTTTCACGGTTTCAATTCCATTAGGCGGTGCCCTTGAGGGATATAACACTTCCGGTTGGGTGCTAATCCTTTACGTCGTATTTATTGGCACTGTAATTCCATACCTTTGTGTAATGAATGGTTTGCGCAATCTTTCGGCATCAACAACGAGTGCCTTTGGAATGTTAGAGCCAATCTTTGCTGGCGCTGTTGCGTGGGTATGGTTTGGCGAATCCTGGACAGTGATTCAATTAATTGGTGGCGTAATTGTGATTGCCGGAATCTATATGGCAGATCGCGCACGAAGCGCTGTTAAATAATTATTAAGTAATTAGTTTTCGTCAGGTTCGCGTTGTTGTGTGAAGTCTTGCATGCCACTATTAACAGGCATATCAACAAAGCGAGCAATGTGAAGTTGTGCTGAAACGGTAATTGTTCGAGTTGGTCCGTTACGGTGCTTAGCCACAATTAAATCTGCCTCACCTGATCGACTTTGTGGGTCATATAAATCATCGCGGTGAAGCAAGATAACTACGTCGGCATCTTGTTCAATCGAACCCGATTCACGGAGATCTGAAAGCATTGGTTTCTTATCAGAGCGTTGTTCAGGTGAACGGTTGAGCTGTGAGATCGCAATTACCGGAACGTCTAACTCTTTTGCCATCAACTTTAAGTGTCGAGAGAACTCGGAAACCTCTTGCTGACGGTTCTCTACGCGCTTGCCAGAGGTCATCAACTGCAGATAATCAATCACAATTAGCTTTAAATCATGGCGCTGTTTTAAGCGACGAGCTTTAGCACGGATTTCCATCATGGAAAGATTTGGTGAATCATCAATAAATAACGGCGCATTTGAAATCTCACCCATACGTCGTGCTAAACGTGACCACTCTTCATCTGAGAGTGCGCCGGAGCGAATATTATTTAGGCCAACTTTTGCCTCTGATGACAACATACGCATTGTGATTTCAGAGCGGGACATTTCAAGTGAAAAAATTACTGAAGTCTTGCCGTCGTGAATAGATGCTTGACGCGCGATATCTAAACCAAGTGTTGATTTACCAACCGCAGGACGAGCAGCAAGAACAATCATGTTTCCTGGGTGAAGACCATTAGTTAATTTATCTAGATCGCGAAACCCAGTCATGACGCCTTCGATACCAACACCTTTAGAGATTGCTTCGATCTCATCAAGTGCTTGTGGCAACAAAGTACTTAGTTGAACATAATCTTCAGAGGTGCGTCGTTCGGTAACTTGAAACACTTCGACTTGTGCTTGATCTACTGCTTCGTCAACATCGCCTTCGACGGTGTAACCAAGTTGCACAATCTTGGTACCAGCTTCAACTAAGCGACGCATGATTGCGCGTTCACGGACAATCTTTGCGTAGTAACCAGCGTTAGCTGCAGTTGGAACGGATGAAATCAAAGTGTGTAAATAAGGTGCACCGCCTGCACGTGCAATATCGCCGCGCTTTGCAAGTTCAGCCGAAACAGTTACCGCATCTGCTGGTTCGCCGCGACCGTATAAATCAATAATTACATCATAAATAAGTTCGTGTGCCGGGCGATAGAAATCGCGTTCGCGTAAAATTTCAACAACGTCAGAGATTGCATCTTTACTTAGAAGCATTCCACCCAGAACAGATTGTTCGGCAATTAAATCTTGTGGTGGAGTGCGTTCAAATTCTGGCGCGGAGTAATTCGAATTGCCGCTGCGATTAGGAAGTTCTGCGATGCTCACGCGTAAAACCTCCCACTAGGTACTGACATTTTGGCCAGTTTGAGCGTGAATTGCGCTCAGGAGGCAAAGGTATGAGTGCTGGCCTTGTTAAGCGAATACCCCCGTTTGTGCGTGTGGGTAAAACTGGGGATAAGTCGGTGGATAAGCGTGATTTCCTGTGCACAAAGCGGTGGATGAATTGTGGGTATCTCTATCTTTCCTCTAATTAATCTCTAAAGGTGCAGGTCAGTAGCGTTACATCGCCTTACATCGTTGTGCATGAAAGTAAATAACTTTTTCTCATCAGTTGAGATGAGAGGCAAAATTACAAAATAAAACGGGCCCGACGCAATTAGCGCCGAACCCGTTCTAATTTTATTTACTTATTCAGCTACAACTGTCAAAGTGATGACTGCAGTTACGTGGTGCTCTAGTGAGACCTTTGCTGAATGGGTA
>CAWURN010000085.1:0-7241 GCA_963924835.1 Candidatus Nanopelagicaceae bacterium
GGGAACCGATGAAGATTGGCACCAATACTGGATTGATACTCGCCTCGAATGGTATAAAAACTTAGGCATAAATCCAGATCGTCTTCGCTTGTTTGAACACCCTAAAGAGAAGTTGTCGCATTATTCAAAGCGCACAGTTGATATCGAATACAAGTTTGACTTCAATGGAACCGAATGGGGCGAGCTTGAGGGAATTGCAAGCCGTACTGACTTCGATTTGAAAGCGCATGGCGCTGCTTCCGGAAAAGATTTATCTTGGTTTGACCAAGAGAAGAACGAACGTTGGGTGCCATACGTAATTGAACCAGCGGCAGGTGTTGATCGCTGCGCACTTACCTTCATGATGGATGCATATACCGAAGATGAAGCTCCTAATGCTAAAGGCGAGATGGAGAAGCGCGCTGTTATGAAACTTGATTATCGCTTAGCGCCAATCAAAGTTGCAGTGCTTCCACTTTCTCGAAATGCAGATCTATCTCCAAAGGCTCGCGATCTTGCGGCTCAACTTCGTCAAAACTGGTCAGTTGATTTCGATGATGCAGGTGCAATCGGCCGCCGCTATCGTCGCCAAGATGAAATCGGTACTCCATTTTGCATCACAATTGACTTCGAAACTTTAGAAGACAATGCAGTGACAATTCGTGAACGCGACACAATGACGCAAGAGCGAATTAGCATCGATCAAGTTCAAAATTGGCTCGCACCAAGGTTGTTAGGTTGCTAACTAATTGTTAACCACTTCTCATAAACCACTTGTACTTCCAATTGCCAATGGCCAATTCGAGAATAACCAGGTGGTTTTAACTACACCGGTTGTTCTTGCGCCAATGGCGGGCATTACAAACTCGGCATTTCGCACGCTTTGTCGCGAGCAAGGTGCCGGACTCTTTGTTTCAGAGATGGTGACTGCGCGGGCTCTGATTGAACGACATCCAGAGACGATGCGATTAATTACACCAGGCGTCGGTGAAACTCCAAGGTCTGTTCAACTTTATGCAGTTGATCCAAAGGTTACTGGATTAGCCGTTAAGTTATTGATGGAAGAGAATTTAGCCGATCATATTGATTTGAATTTTGGCTGCCCAGTTCCAAAGGTTACAAGACGTGGTGGTGGATCTGCACTTCCATTTAAGCAAAAATTATTCTCCGAAATAGTTAAGGCTGCAGTTGATGCCGCTAAACCATTTGGCGTTCCGGTAACTGTAAAAATGCGAATTGGAATTGATCCGCAGAATGAAACTTATTTAACCGCCAGCAAGGCCGCAGCAGATGCAGGAGTTGCTTGGGTTGCATTGCATTCAAGGTTCGCATCACAAATGTATGAGGGCCAAGCCGATTGGTCGGCAATAACAAGACTTGTGAAACACCTTGCACCTACTGGAGTTCCGGTATTAGGAAATGGCGATATTTGGTCAGGCCAAGATGGTGTTCGAATGATGAATGAAACTGGATGTGCCGGTGTTGTAGTTGGTCGTGGGTGTTTAGGTCGGCCATGGTTATTCGGAGATTTAGTTGCCGCATTCAATGGTTCAGATTCACGAATTACTCCAACTCTCTTTGAAGTTAGCGAGATTATTTATCGCCACGGTGAATTGTTAGTTGAATTCTTTGAGGCCGAAGGTCGCGCAATGCGTGATTTACGTAAACATATGGCCTGGTATTTAAAGGGCTTTAGAGTCCCACGTGAACTTCGAAGTAAGTTTGGAATGGTTTCATCTCTAGGTGAATTGCAATACTTACTTATGCAATTAGAAGATCAACCGTATCCGGTTGAAGTTGGCGAATCTCCAAGAGGTCGAACAAGCCATGGCAGACCAGTTCACCTTCCCGATGGTTGGTTAAATGATCCATTTGAAATTCCTGAAATTACAATTGATGATTCAGTTTCAGGTGGCTAATTTTGTTTCTAATATTCAAAATTATTAAGCGGGTAATTGCCACTGTATTACTCGTCGCTGTAGTTCTCCCGCTATATGCCGGTGGTCGAGTCTGGTATACCGCCAACCACACGAAGCCTGTAGCGAGTGATGCGATAATTGTTTTAGGTGCTGCGCAGTTTGATGGTATTCCTAGCCCAGTTTTGGAAGCAAGGTTGGTAGAAGCAAAACGAGTATTCGAGAAAAAGCTAGCGCCCAGAATTCTTACCGTGGGTTCACGTGCCCCAGGAGATAGAACAACTGAAGCGGCTAGTGGTTTTTACTGGTTGGTCGATCAAGGTATTGGAAAGAAATTTGTAGATTCAATTCCATATGGCAGAGATACTCTTGCAAGCACTAAAAGTTATGTCGGAGTTATGAAAAAATTAAATTTAAAATCCGCAATTATTGTTACTGATCAATATCACTGTTTGCGTGCAATAACTATGGCATCAGATCTGGGAATTTCTGCGACTTGTGCGCCAACCCGAACTGGCCCTGCTTCAACTAGTAATTCGAGCTTTCGATATTTAGTGCGGGAAACCGCCGCTTATCTTGCCTATGTCACCCTCGGCCGGCGCGGTATTCACCTGACCGATCAAGTTAAGAATTAGTTAAGGAGTTAGGGTTACCCCATTATGGTTTTAAAAGCTGCGATCGAACATTCGGGATACAACGATTTTGATCGTGCCCGTTTTATTGATGAGCCAGCAAAAAGATTAGGGCGAACTGAGTTTGCTCGCGATCGCGCCCGAATTATTCATTCATTTGCACTGCGCAGACTTGCTGCTAAAACCCAAGTCGCAGTCCCATGGGCGACAGATTTTCCACGAACCCGACTTTCGCATTCACTCGAATGCGCACAAGTTGGTCGCGAACTTGGCGCCGCACTTGGCGCAGATCCAGATTTAATGGAGGGCGCATGTTTAGCGCACGACATCGGCCATCCGCCTTTCGGCCACAATGGTGAAGAAGCGCTAAATCAAACTGCACTTAGTTGTGGCGGCTTTGAAGGCAATGCCCAGAGTTTTAGATTATTAGTTCGCCTTGAAGCAAAAACTGTTGATGCAAATGGAATTTCACTAGGTTTGAATTTAACTCGGGCCAGTTTGGATGCCGCTACTAAATATCCTTGGCCGCGCGCAACCAACGCCCATAAGTTCGGTGTTTATGATGATGATCAAGAGATCTTTAACTGGGTTCGCAAGGATGCGCCTATTGGCAGTCAATCATTTGAAGCCCAAATTATGGATTGGTCAGATGATGTTGCATATAGCGTTCATGATTTAGAGGATGCCTTAGTTTCTGGGCAAGTTAAGTTGCATGATTTAACCAATGACTTTGCTGATATTTATAGGGATGCGCAATCAAATAATCTTGCGGATATCACAATTGATGAAGCAAGAATCGCTCTAGAAAATCTGCAACAACTTTCATGTTGGCCTAAAGAATATGACGGCAGCCACCGCGCACTTGCACGTTTAAAGGATTTGGCAAGCCAACTAGTAGGACGCTTTGCTCGTGCAGCAGAAGAAGAAACTCGAGCACAATATGGCACCGGACAATTAACTAGATACAACGCGAATTTAGTTGTCCCACGTGCCCAGCATGTTGAAGTTGCATTCCTAAAGTCACTTGCTGGCTTTTACATTATTAACTCAGAGCGCTCTGTAAAGCGATATGACAATGAACAAACTTTAATTCAAGAGCTAGTTGCGGCCGTTCTCAAAGGCGCCCCGAATACTTTGGAATCATTTTTTCTACAGGATTGGCAGCGTGCAACAACCGATGCCGCAAAACTGCGCGTAGTTATTGACCAAGTTGCTTCGCTAACTGATCCAGGAGCAATCGCGCTTGCTGCGCGATTAAGATAACGCCATGGCTTCCGGTCGAATTCGCGATGAAGATGTCACCCATGTTCGCGACAACAGTTCAATCGATGATGTCGTTGGAGATTTTGTTCAGTTAAAGAGCGCTGGTGGGGGACAGAAGAAAGGTCTCTGCCCTTTCCATGATGAGAAAAGTCCGTCATTCCATGTAACGCCAAGCAAAGGCTACTTTCACTGTTTCGGATGCGGTGTTGGTGGTGACGCAATTGCATTCCTAATGAAGATGGATCACCTCTCATTTTCCGAAGCAGTCGAACGCTTAGCTGATCGCATGGGATACACGCTTCGCTATGACGGTACCAATACAAATACCGGACCAAGTATTAATCGCTCACGACTAGTTGCAGCAAATGTTGCAGCAATGAACTTCTATCGCGAGCAATTGAATCTTCCAGGAAGCGCCCAGGTGGGCCGAGATTTTCTGCAGAAGCGCGGCTTTGATAAAGCAGCAGCTGAAACTTTTGGTGTTGGCTACGCACCCGATGAATGGGATGGTTTATATAAGCATCTTAAAACTTTAGGATTTACCGATAGCGAACTATCGCTCGCTGGCTTAAGCAAAGATGGAACTAAAGGCCCTATAGATAGATATCGCAATCGTTTAGTCTGGCCAATTAAAGATATCTCAGGTGATGTAGTTGGTTTTGGCGCCCGCAAACTTGCAAGTGATGAAGTTGACCAAGGTCCTAAATATTTGAATACTTCTGAAACACCAATTTATAAGAAGAGCCAGATACTTTACGGGCTCGATATGGCTAAGAAAGAGATTGCGAAGAAGCGCCAAGTTGTCATCGTTGAAGGATATACGGATGTTATGGCAGCGCACTTAGCCGGAATAACCACAGCCGTCGCAACATGTGGAACCGCATTTGGTGATGATCACATCCGAGTCATCCGTAGATTGCTTATGGACGATGACGCTTTTCGAGGTGAAGTTATTTTCACTTTCGATGGCGATGCTGCCGGACAGAAAGCGGCCCTTCGCGCATTTGGCGATGACCAGAAATTTGTTGCCCAAACTTTTGTTGCCGTTGAACCATCTGGAATGGATCCTTGTGATTTGCGAATCGCTTCTGGGGATGCCGCAGTTCGCGATTTAATTGCGCGCCGGGTTCCGCTATTCGAATTTGCTATAAAGAGTGAGATTGCTAAATACGATGTTAATTCGGCAGAGGGAAGAGTTTCAGCCCTGAATCAAGTAGCACCATTGATCGGGAAAATTAGAGATGCATCTTTGCGACCAGAGTATGCCCGCTTGGTTGCCGGTTGGTTGGGCATGGAAGTTGATATTGTCACAAGTGCAATTAAAAAGACTGCTACAAGAAGTGTGCCTTCGCAGAACTTAGAACCTGCGGTTCAATCTGAAGTAAATTTGCGAGACCCAATTTTGATGATGGAACGTGAAGTCTTAAAAATTAAATTACAACACCCAGATATGGCGAAAGATTGGGCTCTGCTAGAGAAGAATGCATTTACCTATTGGGCTTATCACCAGCTTCGCACTCAAATAGATGGTTCTCCAGAGCTAAACATTCAAAAATTACTTGAGAGCAGTGAGAGCGAAGATATTCGAGCTCTAATCACCGAACTCACGGTTGAACCAATCCGTACAGATCGCGAAATTTCTGAACGTTACATCGCTGCAATCTTTGCCAGACTTCGCGAAGTTGCACTCAGTCGTTCGATTGCAGAAATTAAATCAACTTTGCAGCGCTTAAATCCAACAGAGAATGAAGCCCAATACAACGAGACATTTGGGGCTTTGGTAGCGATGGAAGCCGAACGCCGAGTTCAGAAAGATGCCGCTTTGGGCGAACTTGGCTAGTTTTCCTAATTGGGATAACTCACCGAGCGTCAGATATAGTTCCCCCGTTACAATCCCTCATAGCTCAATTGGCAGAGCAGCCGACTGTTAATCGGCAGGTTCTTGGTTCGAGTCCAAGTGAGGGAGCTTCGCTAGATGGTCAGGGAGTAATTTCGATGGCAAATTACAGCTTTGCAAGGTCATGGCAAAACATTCCAATCGGTGCGCGATTAATTCGACTTTTTCTCGGCGTCACATTTATTTATGGTGGCTGGAACAAAGCCACTGATCCTGGATTTTTGAATCCACAATCAGCAAGTTACATCGGCGCCCAAATTACTAGCTACCTAGATACCTCTCCAATATCTTTTCTTTTAAAACCAATGATTGAAAATGCGACTGCATTTGGTTGGTCAATAATTATCACTGAATTTGCAATTGGATTTGCAACGCTTGCCGGCATAGCTCTTGAACTTGCGGCGCTTGGTGGATTCTTTCTATCAATCACACTTTGGCTTACTGCGACTTGGACTGTGAAACCATATTTCTTGGGAAGCGATACCGCATACGCAATTCTGTGGTTAGCGCTTTTCTTATTGGTTCGCCAAAATACAAAGGGGCGTCGCGTGATTGCGCTTTTGCCAGATCTTCGTGATCGCCGCGAAGTAATGCGAATTCTTGGTGTTGCGGTTGCATCAGTTGCGGCTGTATTCGTCGGACGTAGATTTGAAAATTCAAATCCAACCCCAGAAGCAGGAACTGCAATTGCTAAGGTTGCAGATCTTCCAATTGGTTCAACTAAAGAATTTGTAGCATTTGATGGCACTCCAGCGGTGCTCTTTAGAACTAAAGCTGGAGTCTTTGCTTACTCGCGCGTGTGCACACACCAAGGGTGCAACGTTAGTTATAACGAGAAAAACAACCTTTTAATTTGCCCTTGTCATAATGCGCAATTCGACCCAACACAAGATGGCGCAGCAATAATTGGCCCAACCAAGATTGCGCTACCTAAAATAAAAGTTGCGATAATTGGTATAAATATCGTTCAGATTTAAAGAATTACCTTTGCGCCGCTACTTGGTAACGCGGAGAAAAATCTAGGGCTCTTAAATCTTGCAGCCATAAATGCACTTTTAATTTCATTCTTAATCAACTCAGAATCTTTAGCTTTAATCAGCGCAATGGCGCTGCCTCCAAAACCGCCGCCAATCATTCGTGAACCAAGAGCACCAAATTTAAGTGCGGTATCAACAGCTAAATTCAACTCTGGACACGAGACGGTGTAGTTATCTCGCAGCGAAATATGAGCCGCTGTAACAATTTCACCAAAGCCCACAAAATCACCGGCTTTCAATAATGAAACTGCATCTAGTACTCGCTTCATCTCGGTTACTCCATGAAAGGCGCGAAGATAGGTCTTCTCATCGAGTTCAGATTTTCTAGCCACAAAATCTGTAATCGTGATATCGCGAAGTGAAGTAATCCCTAAATCTGAAATAGCTTTTTCACAAGATGCACGGCGCTCGGCATATCCACCATCAACTAGCGCGTGGTGTACCTGGGTATCAATTACTAAAAGTTCTAATCCAAGCGGGGCTATGTCAAAGGGAATTTGTTCTATCGAAAGATCAC
>CAWURN010000086.1:0-8823 GCA_963924835.1 Candidatus Nanopelagicaceae bacterium
TTGATTTCAATTCCCGGTGTTGCATCACCAACTGAAGTTGCAGATGCACTTCGTTATGGCGCAGACATTTTAAAGTTTTTTCCAGCATCAGCCCTCGGGCCAAATTACTTGAAGGCTGTGTGCGAGCCATTTCCTGGTTTGAATTGGATGGCTACAGGAGGCATAAGTGTTGAAACAATTCCAGATTGGATTGCAGCCGGGGTAAGTGGTTTTGGCGTTGGCGGCAAGTTAACATCTGGCGGGGTTAGTGAAATCCCTAACCGGGTTGCTGAATTTAAAGCAGCGATAGCAGCAGCGAGAGGAAAGTAGTTAAAAGTGAAGTTAAAGAATCAACATATATTTGTAACTGGCGGTGCTGATGGAATTGGTGGCGCAGTTGTCCAAGATGCCGCGGATGCTGGTGCCAAAGTTTCATTCTGTGATTTAAATGTTGAAAAAGGTAAGTCCTACGAAGCCGAACTAAAAGCTGCAGGACACCAAGCGTTCTTTGTTCAAGGAAATGTTGGCATCGTTGCCCAGATGCAAGAAGTTCATGCAGCAATCACCAAAGAGTTCGGTGAAGTAAATGGTCTAGTTAATAATGCAGGACGCAACGCCTATTACGATCCAGTCGAAATGACCGAGGCCGAGTGGGATGATTTTATGAACGTGGATTTCAAAAGCATTTGGGTCACCGCAAAGCTATGTTTACCCGCAATGCGAAAAGCTAAAAAAGGCGCGATTGTAAATATTTCATCAATCCATGCCCGCATGTCTTATCCAAATTACTTCCCATATGCCGCAGCAAAGTCTGGAATCTTGGGGCTAACTCGAAATCTTGCACTAGATGAAGGCAAACATGGCATCCGCGTTAATGCGGTTCTACCGGGCTTCACATTGACGCCAATGGTTGAGGATTATTTTGTTCTGAATCCCGAGAAGCGATCCGAAGCACTTGCTGTTCAACCAATGGGACGTATGGCCCAACCAATTGAAATTGCAAAAGTTATTACCTTCTTACTAACTGACGATGCCTCATTCGTAAATGGTGCCGATTGGATTATCGATGGCGGACTATCTGGAAGATTTGCTTAAAAAATGAAGATAGTTGTTACCGGTGCCACCGGATTACTAGGAAAGGCCACCGCAACTTTTCTAGTTGAAGAAGGCCACGAAGTAATCAGTGTTGATCGCAAAGAGGGTGAGTTCGCAGCAGATTCAAAATTGGTCGTGGGAGATTTAACTGACCTAGCTTTCTGTGACAGTGTTATAGCTGGGGCAGATGGCGTAGCTCATTTAGGTGCAATTCCAAACCCAACTGATGCCCGTCAATTTGAAGTATTTAAAAATAATTCAGTAAGCACCTTCGCGGTTTTCACCGCAGCGGCCCAAGCAAAAGTTAAAACGGTTGTCTATGCCTCAAGTCTTTCCGCTTATGGATTCGCTTATTCTGATGAATGGACTTCACCGCTCTACGCACCGGTTGATGAGGCGCATCCATTTATATTTGAAGAGAGTTACGCACTTTCAAAGGAAGTTAATGAACGCTCGGCCCTGATGTGGTCACGCAGATGCGAAACAGCATTTGTTGGCATGCGATTTCCTTGGACAAATACTCCAGAAAAAACTTTAGAACTAGCAAGACGTTTTAATGATGAAGATAATTTGCCACCGGATCCAAGATTTCCAAAGGGCATAGTCGCAAAAATATTGTGGACTTATTTAGATCTGCGCGACGCAGTTAAAGCAATTGAAATAGTTTTGAATTCAACAATAAAAAGTTCGCATGTTTATAACTTTGCCGCCCCAGACATCATGGCTAAAGCGCCGACGATGGAACTGATGCAAAAGTTCCATCCCAAGACCGAAATCCGCAGCCCCCTGCCCGGCCATACGGCCCCGCTATCCAGCCAGGCTTTTGTCGATACGTTCGGCTATGCCCCGCAATATTTGATAGACCGGAATGCGATTTAGGGGTATTTACCGCTCAAAATGGGGCGAATTGTGTTGAAAACTTGCCCCGTTTCGGTAACAGAACTGTTATCAAAAAGTAGGAATTCTGCCTTGACCATCCCGCCTCACCCCACAAGGATTTGTTACGTGCAGCAGATCTGCACAATTTATCTACGTAGAGAATGGATATAAATGCTAAAGAAATCAAAGCTAGCAGTAGCTCTTGCTTCTGTTGCGTTAATCGCATCATCAGCACCAGCAGCTCCTGCCGCAGGAAACCTCGAAATCTTCACCTGGTGGGCTTCAGGCGGAGAAGCTGCAGGTCTTGAAGGAATGACAACTGAATTCGTAAAACAGAATCCAGATACAACTTTCGTTAACGCTTCAGTTGCTGGTGCAGCTGGAACAAACGCAAAGGGTGTTTTAGTTTCACGTATGGAAGCAGGAAACCCACCTGATACTTTCCAAGCTCATGCTGGTGCAGAACTTTCATCATATGTAAGAGCTGGACAGCTTGAAGATCTAACATCACTTTACAAGTCAGAAGGTTGGGACAAAGTATTCCCAGCAGGTTTGATCAAGACTCTTACAACAAAGGGCAAGATCTACTCTGTACCTGTAAACATTCACCGTGCAAACGTTCTATGGTGGAACCCAGCAGCTGCAAAGAAGGCTGGAATCACTCAGGCTCCTGCAACTCTTGATGCAATGATCGCTGATCTTGCTAAGTTCAAGAAGGCTGGAATCGATGGAATGGCACTAGCAGGACAAGGCGACTGGGCGATTGCTCACCTATTCGACTACGTACTACTTGCTTCAATGGGACCAGTAAAGTTCAATGGTCTATGGAACGGTAAGACAAAGTGGGATAGCGCAGAAGTTAAGACTGCTATCAAGAAGTTCCAAAAAATTCTTTCTTACGGAAACGCTAGCAAGACACTTGACTGGCCAGACGCTGGAAAGCTAATCACAACTGGTAAAGCCGGATTCTTCATCATGGGCGACTGGGCATCATCACAGTGGCAATCAGAAGGCCTAAAGCTTGGCAAGGATTACACATGGGCTCCAGGTCCAGGAACTGCTGGCGTTTACCAATGGCTATCTGATTCATTCACATTGCCAAAGGGTGCTCCAAACCGTGAAGCTGGTATCGCATGGCTAAAGGTTTGTGGATCTCTTGCAGGACAAGATGCGTTCAACCCTAAGAAGGGTTCAATTGCAGTCCGTAAGGATTCAAAGCCAGCACTTTATGACAGCTACCTAAAAGCTGCTATGAAGTCATGGAAGGTTGACACCCTAGTTGGTTCAACAGTTCACGGCGTTAACTACGGAAACGCTGGAATGTCAGCGCTTAACTCTGCTGTAGGTAAGTTCTACACAGGTGGAGCGAAGGACACAGCTGGCTTCATTAAGGGTCTAAAGGCTGCATACACAGCTGATAAGGCTTAATTAATAAGCTATAAATAAGTTGCAATGAAATTCTGGTGAGGCCGAAAGGCCCCACCAGAATTTGCAATTAAGAAGCAGTAATAGTTTTTAAAGAGTGCAAAACTGACTAGAGTTCGTGAAATGGTCCGAACCAGTTCAAGTAGGAAAAATTAGAATTTGCAAGACTTTGATTTTCGAGAGGTGCGTGCTTAGGTGGCTTTAATGAGTTTAAATAGTTTAAAGAGTAAGAAACGTATTCGAAGCCCCTGGGGTGGTTTCTTCTTCGTGCTTCCATCGATTATTGCAATGGCGATCTTCGTTTACGGAATGATCGGTTGGACGCTTAAATTCTCATTTAGCAATCGCACAAGTGCCTGGAAGAAGGACAACAGCTTCGCTGGCTTCGCTCGATATACCGAGTTACTAGAAGATCCCGAATTTACCCACGCATTTTCAAACCTTTTAAAGTTCACAGTTGTATTCATGCTCGGCACAATGATTTCCGGTTTGATCATGGCACTCCTTCTTGAAAAGGGAATTAAGGGCGAAGGTTTCTTCCGCTCGACCTACCTATATCCAATGGCAATCTCATTTATCGCAATGGGAACTTCTTGGCGTTGGTTGATGGATTCAGCACAAGGTGAAAAAGCAACTGGCTTAAACTTAATTTTCAACAAGATGGGGCTTGATTTCCTCGAGAACAATTGGTACACCTCTATTTCAGGCTCGATGTTTGCAATGGCGCTTCCTGCTATTTGGCAGATGTCAGGTTATGTAATGGCGCTCTTCTTGGCTGGGTTCCGCGGAATTCCAGATGATCTTCGCGAAGCTGCTCGTGTAGATGGTGCATCTGAATTCAAGATTTATCGCCATATTTTATTCCCACAACTAAGCCCAACATTCTTAACAGTTCTAATTATTCTGGGCCATATTTCGATGAAGGTCTTCGATTTAATTTACGGTATCGCATCAAAGGGTTATGTAACCAAGGTACTCGCGATTTATATGTGGCAGGTGATCTTCGATTTCCAGAACTATGCAAAGGGAGCGGCAATCGCAGTCGTAATTCTGGTCTTGATCGCGATAGTAGTTATTCCTTACCTAATCTATGTAAACAAGACAGAGGAGGCGAAGTAAATGAGTTCAGATCTCGCATCCCGCGCATCACAGTCTAAAGACATTTCGCGTAATAAGAAGAAGTTAGATGGCAAGGGTCAATTCTGGTTGGTCTTCCGTTATTTCGCGCTATCAATCCTTTTTGTTATCGCGGCGCTTCCTATTTACATTATGGTTATTAACTCAATTAAAGGTATAACTGGTGTAAACCAATCTGCTGCATTTATTCCACCAACTTCTTTGAACTTTGGCGCTTGGGGCCCAACTTGGGAGATGTTGCGCGAACCAATGCTAAGAACTTTGTTCTTCGTTCTTCAATCTTCAATCATCTCGGCAATTATCGGATCTATTAATGGTTTCGTCTTTGCTAAGTGGAAATTTAAGGGCTCAACAGTAATCTTCACAACTTTCTTGTTCGGTATGTTTATTCCGTACCAAGCAATCATGATTCCACTTACCCAGTTCAACAAGTGGGCTGGAATCGGCGGAACAATTTACGTTCTAGTCTTTGCTCACGTAATCTACGGAATTCCAATCTGTACTTTGATTTTCCGTAACTACTACGCAGCAATTCCAAATGAACTTATCGAGGCAGCTCGTGTTGATGGCGCCGGCATGGTCCGCATCTTCCGCACAATTATTCTGCCGCTATCAATTCCGGGATTTGTAGTTGTTCTCATCTGGCAGTTCACATCTGCTTGGAACGACTTCCTCTTCGCAATCTTCTTGACTGGTGGATCTCCGAAGTTATCTGTTGCTACAACAGCCCTAAACTTCATTACTGGTTCTGGTAACCAGGTTTATTACGGAAACAATATGACAGCATCGCTAATCGTTTCGATTCCAACGCTGCTGGTTTATATGTTCCTAGGCCGCTACTTCTTGCGCGGTCTGCTTTCTGGTTCCTTAAAAGGTTAAAGAACACCAAATTTCGCAACGGCGGCGCTGGGGGACATTCCCTCTTTAACTGCCTTGCGGAATAAGTTCTCACCGGAATTCTTCTCGATAACAGCGTCAACAACCGCGTCAATTGCTGCAACCGGAACGATTGTTACACCGTCGCTATCACCGACAATTAAATCACCCGGATTAATTGTTACGCCATCTATTTCGCAGGAAACGTTATGTGCAACAACTTCGTAGCGGCCATTTATGTCCACTGGCAGAGTTCCGGTAGCAAAAACTTTAAATCCCATGGCATCAGTGCGAGATAAATCGCGAGTTGGGCCATCAGTTAGGGCACCTGCAACACCTTTAAATGCGCAAGCAGTCGCAAGCAATTCGCCCCAAAGTGCGGCAAGCCCGGTGCGATTTGTTGGTGTTACATAAACCTGATCCTTGCCAACTGCATCCAGTGCCTTTAATAATCCAATGTAGGGAACTTCAGGGAATGAATTAACGATCTCAAGGCGAACTGGAAAGGCATAACCCATCATGATTCCAGAACCAGAGATCATATTGATATCTTCATTTAACACCTGTCGGCCATAACCTAATTTATCTAGGCAATCTGAAGCCAGGGCAGATGTAAAAATCTTACGAAGTTCAACTAGATCATGTTCCATTTAATTTCCCCAATGCTTTGTGATTTTTTCCTTTAAGAAATCTGCGCTATCAATCATATTCTGCATGCCATCAACACCATCTTCGATGCTGACCCAGCCCGTAAACCCTACGTTCTTTAAAGTTGAAAAGATAGCGTCATAATCATTTAAACCCTGGCCGATAACACCGTGTTTAAAGAATGAGACATAACCAGCGCTGCCACCTTCTTGTTTGCGAAGTTCTTCAATGCTGCCACCGGCTAAATGGCGGTCACTTGCGCCAACAGTTAGCACGCGATGCTTAACTTTCTCCAGCAATTCGAGAGGCTCTTCACCTGCGGCAATTGCATTCGATGGATCGAATTGCACACCAAAGCGTGGTGAATCAATGCGCGAAACCAAGTCCACAAAAACATCCATCATCTGTGCGAACTCTGGCTCGGTCCAAAAATCATCTTTGTAATGGTTTTCGATAACTAAAATCATGTCCAATTTTTCGGCTTCAACTAAACATTTCTCAATCGAATCTACGACATAGCCCATGCCTTGTTCCTGCGTAATATCTTTGCGGCGTTGGCCAGATAGGACGCGGCAATATTTAGCACCAAGTTCAGCTGACATACGGATGCTATGAATCTCGTGGTCTACTTCTTTCTGGCGAAGAACTGGATCTGGAATTGTGAAATCAGGGGAGCAGCACATCATCGGAATAACCATTCCAGTGGCTTCGACATACTTTCTAATCTTCGGCCAATTCGCTTTATCTTTAAAATCTGCGAAGTTGTTATACATCTCAAGGCCCTCTATACCCATGGCCTGTGACATATCAATCCACTCGTAAATACTTAACTTATCTGGCGCAACTAAATCGCGAATCCAGCCTTTAGGAAATGCTGCAATCTTTGGTTTTGCAATCATCCCAATTTCTCCGGATTTCTTCCAATAATTGAAAATTGTTCAAGATCAACGACTGATCCAGTAAATGGTTTTGATTCATCACTCAACCAATAAATCGCACCTTCTGCCATTTGTTCTGGTGTAGTCATAACACCAGATGGAATATCGACTCGAGTTAAATCTTGTGGCCAGCTTGATTTCAAACCAACTGCAACCTTGTCCCGGTATTCGCGCTCAGTTAGAACCCAACCCGGATTAATTTGATTAACGCGAACTCCATGCACACCATTTGCATTCGCTAAATTTCGAGTCATTGTCTGCATGCCACCTTTGCTGATGCTGTAAGCAAGCAATTTAGATTCACCAGCATGGGCATTTATTGAACCAATATTTAGGACACAGCCACCAGTTTTCTTAAGCTCTTCAAAGGCTGCTTTAATCAGGAATAGTGGCGCGGTTAAATTAATCTGAACCATCTGACGGAAGTGCTCAATCTCTTGGTCAGAGATATTTGTTCCGCCAAATATCGCAGCGTTGTTTACAACACCATCGATCTTGCCAAAGGCTTTGAGTGCGGCGTTAACAATTATTTGCGGTGCGCTATCTTCATTCAAATCTGCAATACAGAGAACAGCATTTGCACCTAATCTTTCAACGGTAGCGCGGCCTTCTTCTTCATTAATCCCATGAACCAATACTTTTGCACCTTCACGAATTGCTGCAGTTGCAATCGCTGCACCAATTCCAGATGTGCCACCTGTAATGATTATTACTTTATCTTTTAGGCGCATATTAAGCCGGCTTAATTACTGATTTAATGAATTCACCAGAGTGCATTTTCTTAAATGCGGTTTCCCATTGCTCAATTGGGAAAGTTCCACCAAGTACTGGTGTTAAATCTAATTGACCGGTGCGAAGCATTCGAAGGGCGCGCTCCCACATCGGCCAATTATGGCTAAAGGAACCTTCGAGTCGAACGTTCTTCTGAACTAACTGGTCTAGTGAAAAATTAACTGGCTGCGGACCCCAACCAACTTTAGAGATCCAACCATTTGGTCTAATTACATCAAGTGCAATCTTTAGCGTTGCCGAAACTCCGGCAGCATCAACAACACCATCAGCACCGAGACCATCAACTTCCATTGCCCAATCTTTAACATCACCAATTACAACGTCACAGCCATATTTCTTAGCAACTTCTAATCGTGCCTTATCGCGCTCTAATCCCACGATTGCAACTTCGGCGCCAGCAAGTCGTGCCATCGCAGCAGATAAAATTCCGATTGGTCCTGGCCCCAAAACAACAATGCGATCACCTGGGCGAATATGTCCCGGCGCAATTGTTGAAGAATAAGCAACTGAACATGGTTCAGTCATAGATGCATGATCAAATGAAACGTTATCCGGAATCTTATGAAGCAGACGGGCCGCAACCTTTACATATCTAGTCATTGCGCCATTCACGCCATAACCAAAGCCCTTACGGCTTGGATCTAAGTTATATAAACCTTGACGTGACATTGCGCCAGACATATCTACTACTGCGGCGGTTTCACTCACGATGCGATCGCCTTCGTGCCATTTACCACTGGAAACAACTTCTTTTCCCAGCTCGACAACATGGCCACCAAATTCGTGCCCCAATACAACTGGATAGTTAACCGGCCAAGAATTCGTGCCTTCCCATTGGTGTAAATCAGATCCGCAAACACTTGCCGCTTCTACTTGAACAATTACATCGCCATCTCCACATGCTGGACGCTCTACTTCACGCACTTCAACGCTATGGGGTTCGGAGGAAAAATTAACTACGCCAGCAGACTTCAATTATTTTTCTCCCTTAACTTTTACATCGCCAAAGCCATGTACGGCATCGCAAATCTTTCGCAATACTTCTTCAACATTT
>CAWURN010000087.1:0-6081 GCA_963924835.1 Candidatus Nanopelagicaceae bacterium
AGTAGTTGCAAAGGCTGTTGATTATTTGAAGTCAACCGGTATTGCAGATCAGGCGTTCTTCGCACCTGAAGCCGAGTTCTATGTATTCGATGCAGTTCGTTTTAGTACCAGCATGAATGAGTCCTACCACCATATCGATTCATATGAAGGTGCTTGGAATACCGGCGTTGTCGCAGATCCAGATGGAACACCAAACCGTGGTTACCGCACCCGTATTAAGGGTGGCTATTTCCCAGTATCGCCAACAGATCAGTTTGCGGATCTACGCGATGAAATGGTTATGGAACTAGGACGCGCTGGATTACTTGTTGAGCGTTCACACCATGAAGTTGGTACTGCAGGTCAGATGGAAATCAACTACCGCTTTACAGACATCCTCAGCGCGGGCGATGAATTGATGAAGTTCAAATACATCATTCGCAACGTTGCATGGGAAGGCGGCAAGACTGCAACGTTTATGCCAAAACCTCTCTTTGGAGATAACGGTTCAGGTATGCACGTTCACCAATCACTTTGGAAAGATGGAAAGCCACTGTTCTTTGAAGCAGGCACTTACGGCGATCTTTCAGATATGGCACGTTGGTATATCGGCGGACTGTTGAAGCATGCTCCATCACTGCTTGCATTCACTAATCCAACCGTTAACTCATACCGTCGCTTGGTTCCAGGTTATGAAGCACCAGTGAACCTTGTTTACTCAGCACGTAATCGTTCTGCATGTATCCGTATTCCAATTACTGGTTCATCACCAAAAGCAAAGCGCGTCGAATTCCGTTGCCCAGATCCATCATCAAATCCATACCTAGCATTTGCTGCAATGTTGATGGCCGGTATCGATGGAATCGTAAATAAGATCGAACCGCCTGCCCCAGTTGATAAGGATCTCTACGAACTCGAAGGTGCAGAAGCAGCTGCTATCCCTCAGGTTCCAGGTTCACTAGATGAAGTTCTAAACACACTTGAAAAAGACCATGAATTCCTTACAAAGGGTGGAGTCTTCACGGAAGACCTCATCGCAACTTGGATCGAATGGAAGCGTAAGAACGAAGTCGATTACGTTCGCTTGCGTCCACATCCAGCAGAGTTTGAACTCTACTTCGATATCTAAATCGAATTAGTTAAAGGCCCCGTCGAATTTTCGGCGGGGCCTTTGCTATTTCTTGTACTCTTGCCAACATGTTCTTAGATATCTTGATAGCCATCTTCTTTCTATTTATCGGGCTAGAGATTACGGCGACGCTAAACCACCCTAAGCAAATAGTTCTGCCCACGATTGCCGCACTTGGTGGCATGGTTGTTCCCGCCACGATTTTCTTGGCGCTAAACCCAGATAGCCCCGCATGGGCAACTTCCATGCCAACCGATCTAGCACTCGCTCTTGGTGTGTTTGCACTGCTGGGAAAGAGCGCTAATCCGGCGGTACGAATATTTCTTTTGACCTTGGCTGTTGCAGATGATTTGTTCTCATTAATTGTTCTCGCAATTTTCTACGGTGATAAATTAGATGTGGCGCATAGCGCGTCAACACTTGGCGCCGCCGCACTCGGTGCCATTTTGGCGTTGATCCCCAAATTTCCTATCTCTAAAGTTATTGCCGCCCTCTCCCCTGTCTGTACATTCTTCGTTATTCCGGTCTATGTGGTTGCGAAACTATCGCAAGGAATTTCGATTGCGTCTCTAACCTCAGAAACTGCATCCTCCCTCATCGCTGCAAGAGTGATCGGCAAAATTATTGGAATCACTTTATTTGCCTGGATTGCTGTTAAAACAGGGCTGGCGCATCTACCTACGAATCTTCGATTCTCTGAAATAGCAGGTGTTGGCGCTCTGGCAGGTATGGGCCTGACGGTTGCGCTTGTGATATCCGAAGTTGCGATCGAGAACGAAGCTATCCAAGGCGAAGTAAAAGCCGGTCTGATAATTTCCGCTGTAATCTCAGGGCTACTTGGATTCTTCTGGCTTAAACGATCTCTTGTTTTGCGATAGTCGCACGCGATAAAACGTAATGTCCTAGTGCACCAACAGCTAAAGCAAAAAGAACGCCAACGTTAGCAAATGCCCACGGCCCCTCTTTGCCACCAATTAGAAATAACAAGTAGCCCTGCCAAGATAACCAGCTAGCAAATGTATTGGTTACAAATCCCCATCCAATAAATGATCCGATTACCATAATGACAAGTGGGCGCCAATTCCAAATGCCATAGCGACCCGACTCTGAGAATAGATCGGCCTCTACAAATGGTTTGCGGCGCAACAGAACATCAGTCACAAAAATAGCTGACCAAGTTGCGATAGGTACTCCAAGAGTGATTAGGAATCCTTGGAATGGGAAGAAGAAGTTATCGGCAATCCAAACAACATAAATTGTTCCGATCAACATAATCGCGCCATCAATACTGGCGGCTACGTGGCGCTTGATAGGCAGGCCCACCGTTATAAGAGTTAATCCAGATGAATATAGATCAAGAATCGCACCGCCCACTAAACCTAAAATTGCAATTAGCGCGAAGATTGCTAAATACCAAGTAGGAAGTAAGGTAGTTAGCGCGCCAATTGGATCCATCGCAATCGCTTCGGCTAATTGAGGATCGCTGCCCGCAAGGAGTGCACCGTAGGTGACTAAACCAATAGGAACTATCGAAGCTCCTAAGACTGTCCAGCCGACCACGGATCGACTAGAAGTGGTGCGCGGTAAGTACCGTGAATAATCTGCTGCTGAATTAACCCAACCAAGTCCAATTCCAGTAATTCCAAAAATAAGCGCACCAAGAAAGCCTTGAAAATTTCCAGATCCAATTGCAGAGACCGCACTCCAATTAACCGAATCAACAGTTAAGACAATATAAAGAATCGTTGCCGCAACCGTGATTATCGTTAGATATTTTTGTAAACGCATGATTACGCCATGACCAAGGACTCCACCGTAAATCGTCAGACCCGCCGCCACAATAAATCCGAGAACCATCGCTAAATCGCGATCAACGCCGCCCAATCGCACGAAGATTGTTCCCGTAGCAAGTGTTGCTAAAGAAACAAGAACCGTTTCCCAGCCAACAAAAATTAGGTAGGAGAGAAGGCCAGGAACAATATTCCCCTTAATTCCAAAAGTGGCGCGAGATAAAACCATCGTTGGTGCACTTGAGCGCTTCCCAGCAAGTGAACTAAAGCCAACAAGAAGAAATGAAAGTATCGTGCCGATAAACGCTGCCGCAGTTGCTTGCCAGAATGAGATTCCGAATCCTAGAAAGAATGAACCGTAAGAAAGGGCTAATAACGAGACGTTAGCACCACACCATGGCCAGAACAGTGATGATGCCTTTCCGGTACGTTCTGACGCGGAAATAACATTTGTTCCATTTAATTCCAGATTCAATCTTTTCTACCTTTGCTCATCTTATTAATTGCAATAACAACGAAGTGAGCAAGAATACCAATAACAATCCCCCAGATTAAGTCAATGAATAAGGTAACGAAGGCAGTGATTATTAACACCGTCGCCTCTGCTTTAGTGGTTCGAAGGGATTCTGCGATTGCTGCTGGATTCAATATTCGATAACTGATCCCGATTAAAACTCCGGCAACCGCAGCAGTCGGAATTGCACTGATAATTGGTGCCAGAATTAGAACTACTGCAAGCAAAGTAATGGAATGAAAAATTGCTGCGAATCTAGTTTTTGCTCCGCCTCTAACATTGACACTAGTTCTAGCGATAGCACCTGTTGCGGGCATTCCGCCAAAGATTGAAGAGCCAATTGTTGCAAGCCCTTGACCGATTAATTCCCGATTGGGTGAATATTTCTCTGTGCCGTGTGCGTGAACCATTCCATCGGCCACTCTGGCTGAAAGCAGTGATTCAATGGCAGCCAAGATCGCGATTAAAAAAGCCGGCCAAAGTAAGAACCTAAAATCAGCAAATGAAATCTCAGCACCAGACCATGTCCCTATGGATCGTGGAATTTCTCCGATTGTGTGAACTGACAAATTAAAGATATTCACTATGACCGTTGTAACCAATATTGCTACTGCACTTGCCGGAATGTGAACCTTAATTCCAAATCGGAAGGCAATTTTCGGGTAGCTAAATTTGGCCAACAGAGTAAGCGCCACAACTAATAAAGATTGCCAATGCAACCCAATCTCCAATGCGTTACGCATGGTTTGATAAGCGACTATCACCGTTTTATCGCCATCCGCTTTAACAACTTCTAGCGCAAGTGGCAGTTGTTGCAAACCAATAACTATGGCAATTCCAACCGTGAATCCCTCAACAACGGCCCAAGGAACTTTATTCATTACAGTTCCCAAGCGCAGTGCTGCAGCGATTAAAACAAAAAATCCCGCCAATAATCCAAGCGCCGGAATAGCCTTCGCTCCATATTTGGAAACGATTGGAATCAGAACGACAGTCATTGCACCCGTCGGCCCGCTTACTTGATACCGAGAGCCTCCAAATAGCGCTGCCACAAAACCAGCGATAATTGCCGTTGTGAGGCCGGCAGCCGCACTCATTCCTGTAGTTACTGCAAAACCCAAAGCCAATGGCAACGCCACAATTGCAACAGTGAGCCCTGCAATTAAGTCCTTGTTTAGATCAGAACGATTGGCGGGAAAGTCATTTCTAGATAAATAAGAAATGCGCATGTTTGCATCTTAGTTCGTTTTTAAGTAATAAGAGCGTAGGAACTGAACTCATTCACTAATTTGAAGCCAACTTTCTCATAGGCTCGCTTCGCACTCACATTCTCGGCGAAAACTCCTAAACCTATGTGATTTATACCTTGATTGGCAGCTGTTGCCAACATCTCACCAACTAACTGTTGCGCAAAACCTTTTCCCCGATGATTTGTATGAGTCGCAATTGATGCGAACATCACTTGTCCGGTTCGCCACTTTACTAGTGCGCCAATCGAAGCGAGTTCCTCTCCGCTGCGCTTTTCTCCCCAGAATAAGATTTCGCTATCCCCCGGCCATACGGATGAATTTGGTGCATGAACTTTAAGGAATTCTGCTATCTCTGAATCGCTCGAACTGGTTATGGCTGCCTTATTTGAAAGAAATTGTTTGGTATCGATGGCGTAGAAATCCCAATTGGCGCGATGTTGGAAATCATTTTGATTCACTTGAACCTCGCGCGTCGTTGAAAGGCGATCACACTTTAAAAGAACTGGGCTCTCGCCAAGTGCCATTGAAAATATTGAGCCATCCTCATCAGAAATAGAAAAGCTCAAGCTAGATTCGCTGATGTGCGCTTCGATAAATCGTTTTTCAGGGGCATAGGTAGAGAAGGTCTCTAAATCAGATGCCCGATTTTTGATTCGGTCTAGAACCTGTGCGTGATCCTTAGTCGAGAAAGAAGTCAAGAAGAAAATCCGTAGTTCCAGGAACAACTGAGTACTTTTCAAGATCTGTAACCCCAACAGAGGCTAAAACTTCGTCATCAACAAAGAAGTTACCGGTGCATGTTTTTGATTCACGATTTAAAACAACATACGCCGCATCAGCCAAAATCTCGGGGGTTCGACAAGCCGCGGTATCAATGCCAGGAATCATCTGCAAAGCTGCAGTATCGATGGCAGTACGTGGCCAAAGCGCATTTACAGCAATTCCGCTCGTTCTAAATTCTTCGGACATTCCTAATACACACATAGACATTCCGTATTTAGCCATCGTGTAGGCAACATGGTGTTGGAACCATTTTGCTTTCATCGATAGGGGTGGAGACAAGGTCAAAATGTGCGGATTACGTCCGGCTTCAGCAGATGCGCGCAAGAGTGGAATAGCCGCTTGCGAGGTAAGAAAGGTACCGCGCACATTTACGTCAAACATTAAATCAAAGCGCTTGGCTGGTGTTGCTTCAGTTGGCGTCAAGTTAATTGCGCTGGCATTGTTGATCAAGATATCTATTCCACCAAAGGCATCAGCGGCTTGCGATACGGCAGCAGTTATTTGCTCTTCATCGCGCAAATCGCATTGAATGGGAAGTGCCGTCCCGCCAGCAGCGCGAATTTCTTCGGCCGCGGAATGAATCGTTCCAGGCAGTTTTGGATTTGGGTCAGAGGTCTTTGCCGCAATTGCTATGGA
>CAWURN010000088.1:0-21652 GCA_963924835.1 Candidatus Nanopelagicaceae bacterium
GATGCTGAAGCAAGAGTTACATCGCCCTTTGTAATTGCACCAACGCCGCGGTGAATAACTCGAAGATCAACGTCACTACCAACATCGAGTTGTAGCAAGGCATCTTCCAAAGCTTCAACCGAACCAGAAACGTCGCCCTTAAGAATAAGGTTAAGTGTGCTGATCTTTGATTGCTCCATAAAGTCTTCAAGTGAAACTTTCTTACGAGTCTTGGCTAGCAACGCATTTCGCATTGCAAGTTGACGCTTCTCTGCAATTTGACGAGCAGTCCTGTCATCTTCAGCAACAATGAAAGTGTCACCAGCGCCTGGAACAGATGTAAAGCCAAGTACTTGAACTGGACGTGATGGACCAGCTTCAGTTACTGCGTCACCATTTTCATCAAGCATCGCGCGAACACGACCGAAAGCGCCACCGGCAACAATTGAATCTCCAACATGAAGGGTTCCGCGTTGCACAAGAACGGTAGCAACTGGACCACGTCCCTTATCTAGATTGGCTTCAATTGCAACACCACGAGCAACATCATCTGAAATTGCGCGTAGATCGATTGCGGCATCAGCGGTCAAAAGAATTGCATCAATAAGCTCATCAATACCGGCACCTGATTTCGCAGACACGTTGATGAACATTGTTGTTCCGCCGTACTCTTCTGCAATCAAGTTGTATTCAGTTAGTTGTTGGCGAATCTTATCTGGATTTGCGCCCTCTTTATCAACCTTGTTTACGGCTACAACAATTGGAACATCGGCTGCTTGTGCATGGTTTAACGCTTCAATTGTTTGTGGCATCACGCCGTCATCTGCAGCGACTACTAGTACTGCAATATCGGTAACTTTCGCACCACGTGCACGCATCGCTGTGAAAGCTTCGTGACCCGGGGTATCAATAAATGTAATCGCGCGATTTTGGCCTTCGTGATCATGATGAATTTGGTAAGCACCGATATGCTGCGTAATTCCACCAGCTTCACCGCGACCAACTTCAGTTTTACGAACTGCATCAAGCAAACTTGTTTTACCGTGATCAACGTGACCCATAACGGTAACGATTGGCGAGCGCACAACAAGGTCTGCTTCATCGATGTCAGCTAATTCTTGCTCAAGATTGATATCGAATTGTTCAAGGAGTTCGCGATCTTCATCTTCAGGGCTCACAACTTGAATTTGATATCCAAGTTCTGCACCAAGAAGCATGAAGGTATCTTCGTCAACTGATTGGGTTGCTGTAACCATTTCACCTAAGTGGAATAGTGCGGAAACTAGTGCTGCTGGATCGCCACCGATTTTCTCTGCGAAATCCATAAGTGTTGCACCGCGACGTAAACGAATTGTTGATTTTCCATCACCATGTGGAATTACTGCGCCACCAAGTGATGGTGCCGCCATATTGTCGAACTCTTCACGCAACGCTTTCTTACTCTTATGTGCCTTACGAGATTTTCCGCCTTGCTTTCCAAATGCACCAGCAGTTCCGCCACGTTGATGACGTCCGCCGCCTTTACCGCCTGAACCACCTGGACCACCAAAAGTTGTTGGTGCGCCGCCGGCATTTGCATTCGGTGTGCGATAAGGAGAATTTGAATTTGGTGCGCCAGTTGTTGGTGTTCCTGGACGTGAACCAGATGTTGGTGCGCCAGTTGTTGGACGTACTTGTTGTGGACGTGCAGCAAAACCTGGACGAACTGATCCTGGACGCGGACCTGACATTGGTGGACGTTCACCTGGACGTAGAGGTCGTTGTGCTGGAGGACGTGGCATTGCATTGTTACCAGAACCTGAACCGAATGGATTGTTTCCAGCGCGTGGTGGACGTGGCATTGATGGAACTGCTGATGCCGCGGGAGCTGCCGGAGTTACAGGTGTTACTGGAGCAACAGGAACTTCTGGTGCAACAGGTTTTTCAATTTTCGCTTTTGTAAGTTGTTCACGAGTTGATTCTGGAAGTGAGGCAAGTGCTGCTTCAATCTCTTCAGCGGTTGGTGCAGCTGCTTTCTTCGCAGCAGTCTTCTTGGCTGCGGCTTTTTTGGCTGGTTTTGGCGCAGCTTCGACTGCTTTGAGATCTGGAAATTTATCCATCAACTTACGCACGACAGGTGCTTCAACAGTTGAAGATGCAGAACTAACGAACTCGCCGACTTCTTGTAACTTTGCGAGGAGCTCTTTGCTCTCTAAACCTAAATCTTTTGCTAATTCGTAAACGCGGACCTTTGCCACAGTTGCCTTCCTGTCTTGGCCCCACGTCTTAATTGGAGCCTAAATTAATGCCTTAATCATGAGCGCGCGGTGCTCATGGTTACTTGATTTCCCAATTTGGGTTCGACATAGCTTTCGCTCCTTATATTCTTGAAACTAGTTAGTTAAAAACTTCTCCAACGTTTCCATAGAAAGACTTTCATCTGTTCTAAAAGCCCGTTGAAATGATCTGCGCTCCTTTGCCAAATCGAAACAGTTTCGATGTAGCCAAGCACCGCGACCAAATTTGCGGTGATCTTCGTCAGGCAGAACCTGATTTCCGACCCGAACTACCCGGAGTAGTTCACTGTAGTTCTCTCGCTTGCGACAAGCTATGCAGCTCCGAATCGGAATCGGCATCTCTTATCCCTCGCATTTTTAAACTATCAGGGGCAAACCTTACCCGCGATATAGAGATGTTCACAATCTAAGCGGGAAATTCACCCGCCTCTTCAGGCTCATCAGGAAGATTGACTGATTCAGGCTTTGGCTTTTCAATTCGTTCGACTGGGTTATCTGGATGAATATCGATTCGCCAGCCAGTTAGTCGTGCGGCAAGACGCGCATTTTGTCCATCTTTTCCAATCGCTAACGAAAGTTGATAATCCGGAACAATTACCTTTGCGGATTTACTTTCAACATCTACAACCTCACAACTTGTAACTTTTGCTGGTGCTAGCGCATTAGCAACATAGACTGCTGGATTCTCAGAATAGTCAACAATGTCAATCTTTTCACCATTTAGTTCATCCATTACCGCTTTTGCTCGCGCTCCAACGGGGCCGATTAGAGCGCCCTTAGGACTTACTCCAGCGCGATGTGATCGAACTGAAACTTTGCTTCGGAAACCAGGTTCACGAGATACACCAACAATTTCAACAATCCGGTCTTTTAGTTCAGGCACTTCTAATGTGAATAGTGCCTTGACTAATAACGGATGAGTTCTAGAAAGTGTAATTTCTGGTCCTTTCAACCCTTGCTTAACGTCAACTACGAAACATTTAATGCGTTGACCGTGGACATAGCTTTCAGTAGGGATCTGTTCGTTCAGTGGAATTTTTCCTTCGACTCTACCCAAATCTACATAGACAAGAGTTGCATCGCGACCTTGCTGAATAACTCCTGAAAGAACATCACCTACACTTGCTGAAAACTCCTCTACGACATCTGCATCTTTAGCCGCGCGCATCCGTTGTTTAATTTCCTTGCGCGTTAATGATTTAATTACTTGTTCAAAACCTTCTGGCATATGAGTGATTGTTTCGGTATAAATGCCCTCATCATTAAATTGCGGAACATGAATAAGAATTTCACCGTCTACTCGATTCAAAACGGCGCGACCCTGTGGCTTGGCATCTTCTAATTCGAGATAAGCCTCAGTAATAGCGTTTTCAATCGCGCTGATCATTTTTTCAAGCGGAATTTCTTTCTCAATTGTTAGCGCAATAAGCGCTGCAACATCAACACTCATTTGAATTCTATTTCTAGAACTGCACGCTTAATGTCTTCATAGGAAACTTTTTTTGAATCAACTAAAACTGTTGTCTCAGTGGCTTCACCAATTCGGCCTTGAATCTCTTCCCCGCTGGTCATAACAATTTTCACTAGACGATCCAAATTTTTGCGCCAGTGGCGAGGTTTTGTCAGTGGTCGATCTAGGCCAGGTGATGTCACTTCGAGAGTAAAAGCACCATCTCCAAGTTCTGACAGGGCCTCGATGACTTCTGAAATTTCTTTTGTAACAGCAGTTACTTGATCTAAATTTAAGTGGGTATCACTATCGATAATGACTGTGAGAATTTTTACTTTGCCTGCACTTGTTATTGAAAGCTCTTCTAGGTAATTTCCTGTTGCCTCAATAATTGGCCTAATTGCGGCGCTGATTTCTTCATTCAATGGCATCTCTAAGAGCCTTTCTCGATATTAAGTTTTAGTTAGCGAGCCAATCATAACCCACTTTTGCAATGAGGATTGTCGTCACTACTAAGAAAACTTTGCGCACCAATGGTGAACCACCGCGGATTGCTAGCCTTGAACCAATTATTGCTCCAATAACATTTGCGATGGCAAGTGCCAACCCTAACTTCCACCAGATGTGACCAGTAATCTGAAACGAGATGATGGCTCCCAAATTTGTTGCAATATTTATGAACTTAGCCGTTGCTGATGCCTTGAGGAATGCATAACCAACCAGACCAACAAGTAAGAAGACTAGAAATGTTCCGGTACCTGGACCAAAGATGCCATCGTAGAAACCGATTGTTAAGCCCAGACCAATAACTATTTGATGTCTTCTGCGTTCATTGAATTTAAGTTTCTCGCTAATTCCGAGTTCAGGTTTACGCCAGGTGTAGATGGCAACGCTGACTAAAAGCACAATAATTAGCGGTCTAAATACGGATGTAGGAAATGAACTAGCAAGTCTGGCTCCAACTGCAGAGCCAGCAAATGCGGGAATTGCCATATAAGAAGTCAATTTTAGATCTGGTTTTACACTTCTAAAATAATTGGCAGCGGCAGTTGTTGTTCCAAAGATAGATATGACTTTATTTGTGCCAAGAATCATTGGAATCGGTTTTTCAGATAGCCCAATTAAAAGCGCCGGGAGTTGGATTAATCCCCCACCACCTGCAACAGCATCAACAAAACCAGCAAATCCAGCAGCAATAATTAGAAATATTGCGGTTTCAATTCCCATTTAATTAAGAATTTAGAACCCTTGAAGTTATTTCAGTTACAGCCTTGAGTAATTCAATCTCAGTTTTTTCACCAGTTCTGCGAACTCGGAATTCAATTTTTCCTTCAGCCAGCGCCTTACCTACAATTACGATGAATGGAATTCCGATTAATTCGGCATCTTTGAATTTAACACCAGCACTTGCATCTGGGCGGTCATCAAACATAACTCGCACGCCCTTCTCCTCTAGATCTTCAGCCAGAGTGAGCGCTGCCTTAAATACTTCGGCTTCTTTACCCGTTGCAACAATATGAACATCTGCTGGTGCAATTTCGCGTGGCCAATTCAAACCTATTTCATCATGAGTCTGTTCTGCAATTGCGGCAACCGCACGCGATACACCTATTCCGTAAGAGCCCATTGTGACAACTTGGGATTTACCATTCTGATCGAGAACAGTTAAATCAAGGGCTTGGGCATACTTGCGGCCAAGTTGGAAGATATGGCCAATTTCAATTGCGCGATCAATTACGACTGGTGTTTCGCACTTAGGGCATAAATCCCCGGCACGAACTTCTGCTGCCTCAAGATACTTTTCAACTTCAAAATCTCGGCCATTAGTAACAAAACGGGCATGCTTATCTTTCTTATTAGCCCCAGTAATCCAATGTGATCCCGGAACAATTCTAGGATCGGCGTAAACAGTTACACCTAATTTATTTGCATCTTGTGGTCCGACATATCCCTTGGCTAATCCAGGGAACTTTGCGAAATCTGCATCTTCAAATAATCGAAGCTCTTGCACTCCTGGCAGGTTGGCTTGCAGCCGTTTTAAATCTACTTCGCGATCTCCTGGAACTAAAACCGATATTGCCATTCCATCAGCCATCAATAAGACATTCTTAAGAGTGTCTGATGCTTTATGTCCTGGGCCAAACTTTGTATTTAGAAGTTCCACAAGTGAATCAATAGTTGGGGTATTCGGTGAATCAAATTCTTCTAGAGCGGCGGGTGCAGTGCCAGAATAAGGTGGAACTTTTGTAACTATAGCTTCAACATTTGCTGCATAGCCACACCTGTTGCATAAAACATAAGTATCTTCACCAGTTTCGCATGGTGCTAAAAATTCTTCAGATCCCGAACCACCCATTGCGCCAGATACTGCTGAAACAATGTTGTATTTAAGACCTAGGCGATCGAAAGTTTTGACATAAGCCTCACGGTGCTTGTTGTAAGACGCGATTAAGCCGGCATCATCAATATCAAAAGAGTAAGAATCTTTCATCACAAATTCGCGACCTCTAATGATTCCACTGCGAGGTCTAGTTTCATCGCGGAACTTTGTTTGAATTTGATAGATCGAGAGCGGCAAATCTTTATAGGATGAATATTCTCCCTTAACCATCAGAGTAAACATTTCTTCATGCGTTGGGCCTAATAAATAATCATTGCCACGTCGATCTTGTAATCGAAATAAATCTGAGCCGTACTCATCCCAACGATTGGTTTTCTCGTAAGGTTCGCGAGGCAAGAGCGCTGGGAAGTGAACTTCTTGAAATCCTGCAGCATCCATCTCTTCGCGGATTACACGTTCAATATTTCGATAAGTTATATAACCAAGTGGTAACCAAGAATAAACACCAGCCGCAATGCGTCGGACATACCCCGCGCGAACTAATAATCGATGGCTTGCTACCTCGGCATCTGCCGGATCATCCCGAAGAGTGCGCAGAAGTAAGGTAGACATTTTTAACATGGGCTTACCCTACCGAATTTACTTAGCAGTTACGGTTGGTGCTCCACTTTCAACACCAGCTGCTTCCATTTCTTCGGCTAATCGCATTGCTTCTTCGATGAGAGTTTCAACAATTTGGCTCTCTGGAACAGTTTTAATTACTTGACCCTTCACAAATATTTGACCCTTGCCATTACCGGAAGCGACCCCAAGATCTGCTTCACGCGCTTCGCCCGGGCCATTAACAACACAACCCATTACGGCTACGCGAAGTGGGACTGTCATTCCTTGCAAGCCTGCCTGCACTTTTTCGGCCAAGGTATAAACATCAACTTGCGCGCGGCCACATGATGGGCAAGAAACAATCTCTAATTTACGTTGACGAAGATTTAGTGATTCTAAGATTGAAATTCCAACTTTAACTTCTTCAATAGGTGGCGCAGAAAGTGAAACTCGAATTGTGTCTCCGATTCCTTCCGCTAAAAGTATTCCAAATGCTGTTGCAGATTTAATTGTTCCTTGAAAAATTGGACCAGCTTCGGTAACTCCAAGGTGCAATGGATAATCGCATTTGCTTGCAAGTAAGCGATAGGCCTGAACCATTGTGACTGGATCGTGATGTTTTACTGAAATTTTTATATCACTAAAACCATGCTCTTCAAATAGTGAGGCTTCCCAGAGCGCAGATTCGGCAAGCGCTTCTGGTGTTGCTTTTCCATATTTTGCAAGAAGTCTTGGATCAAGTGAGCCAGCATTTACTCCAATTCGAATTGGAATACCTGCATCTCCAGCCGCTTTTGCTACCTCTTTAACTTTGTCATCGAATTGCTTAATGTTTCCTGGATTTACTCGAACCGCTGCGCAACCGGCATCAATGGCTGCGAAGATATATTTTGGTTGAAAGTGAATATCTGCAATAACCGGGATTTGCGATTTTTTAGCAATTTGAGCAAGTGCATCTGCATCATCTTGACTAGGAACAGCAACTCGAACAATTTGGCAACCAGATGCGGTTAGTTCGGCGATCTGTTGCAGTGTTGAATCAACATCTGAAGTCAGGGTCGTGCACATTGATTGCACGCTGACTGGTGCATCGCCGCCAACTAAGACGCTTCCAACCTTAAGCTGCCTACTCTTACGGCGAGGTGCCAGCGTCGGTGGTGGTGTGCTTGGCATTCCTAGATTTACCATGGTTGCATCCTAGATTACTGATAGATGTTTATTGGATTGAAAATATCTGCGGTTAGCAGAAGAAGTGAGAGCACGGCTAAAAGTGCAAATACGGCAAGGGTTATTGGGAGCAATCTCTCAACATCTATCGCTGGCGGAGCGCTAAGCTTTCGCCGTTTTGCATTCACTCTTCGCAGACCGTCAATCATGGCTACTGCCATATGACCACCATCGAGTGGTAATAATGGCAAGAGATTAAAAACTCCGACAAAGATATTTAGGCTAGCAATAATAATTAAGAAAGTGGCGACCTTCTCGCGAGATTTCAGCGTTGGTTCACTAGCGGTTTGGGCGCTAACACGGGCAACCCCCACTACACCTACTAGTCCTTGCGCATCACGCTCTTCATTTCCAAAAGTTTGGCGAACAAGTGCTGGAATTTTTGTGGGAAGTGAAAATAGTGATGTGACGCTGTTCTGCAATAAATCTACGGTGATACGTCCACTATTTTTTACTGCGGCAATTGGACCATCTTTATGAGTGCCTAATTTATTAATAATTCCTAGATAGCCAATCTCTTTACCATCTAGCGTGCGTGCTGCTGGCATAATTGGGATTGAAAGCTCTTCACCATTGCGTTTGATTGTAACCATTATTTCCTTGCGGGCAGATTCTCTAATAATCTTTATGTAGTCAGCCCAATTATCAGATTTTTCGCCATTGATTGCAATTATTTCATCACCCGCAATTAAGCCCGAGGCCTTGGCTGGCGATGGGACTGATGTTGATGTGCACTTGGAATCTGCCACGCCAGTCGAAGTGTTCAAAACACAAGGAACAACTTCGCCGATAGTTTTAGTTACAGATGTGACTCCTACGCCCGCTAATAAAACTACTAAAATCAAAAACCCTAAGACAAAGTGCAAGAAGGATCCAGCGCCAAGAACAATTAAACGTTTTGGAACAGAGGCAAGATAGAAAGCGCGATGCTTATCGGCTTCTGGGAGCTCTTCATTTACTGACATTCCCGAAATTCGACAGTAACCTCCAGCGGGAATCGCCTTAATGCCAAATTCAGTTTCTCCTCGTTGGAACGACCATATTCTTTTTCCAAAGCCAAGAAAGAATTCAGTAACGCGCATATGAAACTTTTTTGCGGTTAAGTAATGGCCGGCTTCATGAACCATGACTGAGAAAAGAAGTGCGACAACAAAGGCTAAAACACCGAGAATACCTAAACCTGGAAAATTCACTTGCGCTCCTGAACTAATTGATTGGCTAGAACTCTTGCATCATCCTCGATGGCACTGACATCAGAAAGCGATCTTATTGTTACAGGTGAATTCCCTCCCAATTTTTGGACTGTTGCATCGACTACATCAACTATTTTATTGAATGAAATAGCGCCATTTAAGAATGCCGCTACTGCAACTTCATTTGCCGCATTAAAGATTGCTGGTAGGCCGCCACCGAGTTCACCACATCTGCGAGCAAGTTCAACCGCTGGAAACTTAGCGCCATCAATCGGTGCAAAATCCCAAGTTTGCTTAGTCATCCAATCAATCGGCGCAGTTGCTTTCGGGATTCGATTTGCTCCAGATATTGCGTATGCGATTGGACCCTTCATATTTGGTGGGCTAGCTTGCGCGATTGTTGAGCCATCGACAAATTCGACCATTGAATGAACTACAGATTGCGGATGAATTACTGCAGTTATTTTTGAATATGGAAGGTCAAAGAGATAGTGCGCTTCAATAATCTCAAGTCCTTTATTCATTAGCGTCGCAGAATTAATTGTTACAACTGGCCCCATGTTCCAGGTTGGATGAGTCAACGCATCAGCAATTGAAATATCAGTTAAGTCATTGCGATCTCTGAAAGGACCACCACTTGCCGTCAAAATTACTTGTTTAACTTCCGTCGCCTTGCCACTTAAGAAGCATTGATATAAAGCAGAATGTTCAGAGTCAACCGGAATGATTCGATCGCGGCCAAATGCCATAACTAAATCACCACCGGCAACAAGTGATTCTTTATTTGCGAGCGCAACTTTATTTCCAACACTAAGTGCCGCAAGTGTTGGGCCAAGTCCGATAGAACCAGTTATGCCATTCAATACAATGTCGCAGGCTATTGCTGCAATTTCTGAAGCCGCCGTTGGACCATCAATAACTTGGGTGTTGCCCAGCATCGAAATTAACAAATCACGATTACCAGTAGTTCCTACAACTGGAACCGAAAACTTCTTTGCTTGTTCAGCCAAGCGTTCAATATTTTTGGATCCTGCTGCCAAGGCGGTTACACGGAATTTATCTGGGTTGGCTTCAACTATCTCCAACGCCTGAACCCCAATAGATCCAGTTGAACCAAGAATCACTAATTCGATAGGTGAGGACACTCCCCTATTCTAAGTAAAAATGAAGAAAAGATTTGCCTCAGATAGACTGCGTCTATGACTACCGGCCCAAATATTCCGCAAGAACGTCGCCTAATAACAGCAATTCCGGGACCAAAATCCCAGGAAATTATCAAGCGACGTAATGAAGCGGTATCGGCATCTCTAGGGATGGCCATTCCAGTTGTAGTTGAAAAAGCTGGTGGCGGTGTAATCGTCGATGTCGATGGCAATTCAATTATTGATATGGGCGCCGGAATCGCAGTAGTAAATGTTGGAAATAGCGCAGACCGCGTAGTTGAAAATGTAATTAATCAAGTTAAGGCATTTACGCATACCTGTTTTATGGTTGCGCCATATCTTGGTTACATCGAAGTTTGTGAAGCGTTAAATAGACTTACTCCCGGAACTCATAAGAAGAAATCAGTTCTACTAAATTCAGGTGCCGAAGCCGTTGAAAATGCAATCAAAATTGCGCGCGCATATACCAAGCGTCAGGCAGTGGTCGTATTTGAACATGGGTATCACGGACGCACCAATTTAACTATGGCAATGACCGCAAAGAACATGCCATACAAAGAGGGATTCGGTCCCTTTGCCAGCGAAATTTATCGAATGCCAATGGCTTATCCATTTAGATTCGATGGTGATGCTGCTGCATGTAGCGCAGAAACATTGGATGTTGTAACTCATAAAATTGAGAAGGAAATTGGCGCTAAGAATGTTGCCGCCATTGTTATTGAGCCAATCCAAGGCGAAGGTGGCTTCATTGTTCCACCCAAGGGATTCCTGCCAGGATTAGCAAAGTTTGCAAAAGATAACGGCATCGTATTTGTTGCCGATGAAGTTCAAACCGGGTTTGGCCGTACTGGAAAAATGTTTGCAGTTGAACATGAGAACGTGGATGCAGATTTAATCACCACCGCTAAAGGAATTGCTGGTGGCTTTCCACTTGCTGGTGTAACTGGCCGCGCTGAAATGCTCGATAGCGTTCACACATCTGGACTCGGTGGCACATTTGGTGGCAATCCAGTTGCTTGTGCTGCGGCGCTTGGAGCTATTGCAACTATTGAAGAAGAGAAGTTGGTAGATCGCGCAAATGTAATTGGGAAAATTATGGTTGATGCGCTTAACGCAATGGCTAAGAAGTATTCAGTTATTGGCGAGATTCGAGGCGCTGGTGCGATGCAAGCTATTGAACTTATAAAGCCTGGTTCTATCGAACCAAATAGCGAAGCAATGAGTGCGGTAATTAAATACTGCCAACAGAAAGGTGTCTTGATTCTTAGCGCCGGAACATATTCAAATGTAATTCGTTTACTTCCACCATTGGTTATGCCAGAGCATCTATTAAACGAAGCACTTGGAATTATCGATGAAGCATTTGCTAGTCTCTAATTTAAAGTTAATTTAAGAATCAAAACCCAAGCCGATTGAATCTAGCAATTTAAGCCAGAGGTTTCGCTTGCCTTGATTTTCATCTGATTTATTTATCGACCATTGGGTTAGTCGAATAAAGATAAATTTAAATGGTTCAGGTGGGAATGGCAGCGGCTTACGTCTAACCATTTTCAGCCTTGTGCGTTCATTATCTTTGCCATCTAATAGATCCAACATAACTTGAGCGCCAAAGCGCGAAGCACCAACACCGAGTCCGGTATATCCCATTACGTATGCGACTCGCCCACGATGCGCCTTACCCCAGAATTGTGAGAAGCGCGAGCACGTATCAATTGCACCGCCCCAGCCGTATGTGAATTTAACATCCTTTAATTGGGGGAAAGTTTCGAGAAATGCTTTCGCTAAATGCGCATATGTTTCCGCACTAGTTTCATATTCGTGTCGAACCTTGCCGCGGAAATTATAGATAGCGTCGTAGCCGCCCCATAAAATTTCATTATCTTTAGTCATGCGGTAATAATGGAATTGATTTCCGGCCTCAGATAAACCTTCGCGCTTGCTCCAACCAATAGCTTCCAATTGTTCCGGAGTTAATGGTTCGGTTACTAATTGAAAGTCATATACCGGAACTACATATTTCTTGGCCCGCTTAATAAGTGAGCGATAAACGTTTGTTGCTAGCGCAACTTTTTGGGCATATACGGTGCCGTAAGGAGTGTGAACAATAATTCCCTTATTGGTTCGCTCTAACCAGAGCGCACTTGTGTTCTCATAAATTTTAACGCCATTTGCAATACAGGCTCGCTCTAAGCCCCAAACTAATCGCGCTGGATCAATAAGCGCCGTTCCATCTGGATCCCACAGCCCACCAACAGCGATTGGTGAATGCACCCGGGCTTGCATCTCTTCTCTACTTAAAATTTGAACGCTATCGCCAAATGAATTTCGTAGATCTGCTTCTTCAATTAATCCGGCCATTTGCCACTCTTCGTTTGCAACTCTTATTTCACCATTTAATTCAAAACCACAATCAATGTTGTATTTCTTGATTGTCGCTTCGATGCCCTCTAAATTCTCGCGACCTAACCGTTCAATAATTGCCATCTCATCCTTGAATCTGGTGTAACCATTCATAAATCCGTGAGTCAGGGATGAGCTGCAAAATCCACCATTACGTCCTGATGCTCCAGCACCAGTTTCAAGTTGTTCAACAATAATGACATTGCGATCCGGGTTCGCCTCTTTTGCAAGTAGCGCAGTCCAGAGCCCGGTATATCCCGCACCAACGATGCATAAATCAGTTGTTGTTTCACCAATTAAAGATGGATGAGGAAGTGGTTCTAGTGGGTCAGCGTCAAGCCAATACAACTGAGGTTGCATGAGCGAAAGATTTTTTAAATAAGAAGAGTCGATGTCTGACATCGCGTTATCCGGCCTTAACCGGAATCACCCCTTCAATCACAATTCAAAGTTGGCCCGGGTCCGCCGGAGTCCTACCCCATGACGCAGAGCTAGAAATAACTCTGTTGTTCACCATGGAAACGTTAGAAGTTTAGCGCACCCTGCGGCGGTTTACTAGTTGACCCACGATAACAATTGTCAGGGCCAAGAAGAACATTGCAGATCCAATTACATTTGCTTGTGCGGGAATTCCGCGTGCCGCTGATACATAAATAAATTTAGGGAATGTCGTAAGAGTTCCAGAATTGAAGTTAGTAATAATGAAATCATCAAATGAGAGGCTAAATGCCAGAAGCGCTGCTCCTGCAATTCCTGGGGCGACTAATGGAAGTGTTACCCGTCTGAAAGTTTGAAACTCATTTGCATACAAATCCATCGCCGCTTGTTCAAGTCTCGGATCCAAACTTGCGATTCGAGCTTTAACTGTTACAACAACAAATGAGATACAGAAGACCACATGTGCAATAACAGTAGGCCAGAACCCTGGATTGATTTCGAGGACTAGGAATAAAGAAAGTAGCGATGCTCCCATAACAATTTCTGGGGTTGCCATTGGCAAGAAAATCAACAAGTTAGAAGTTGAGCGCCCCTTGAATTTATGGCGCCCGATAGCGAATGCAATCATGGTTCCAAGAATTGTTGAGAAAATGGTGGCGAGTAAACCAATCTTTATTGAATTACCAAGAGCGTTACAAACTTCCGGGGCGCCGCAAGGATTCTTCCAATTATCTAGAGTGAAACCTTTCCAGATTAGATTGCTCTTTCCAGAATCATTAAATGAGAAAACGAATGTGTATGCAACTGGAATAAATAGATAGGTGAAGGCAATAAATGCATAGATCTTGATTAAGTTACGGCCAACCCAGCGTTGAATTTGCGCACCGAGTGGAATTGTAGGAATTGATGCATCTTTAATTTTCTGGCTCATACCAACTCCTCTGTTCCGGCTTTGCGGATATAGAGGGTTACGAGAATCAAAATGGCTGCCATCAAAGTAAACGAGAGTGCCGCCGCAGTTGGATAATCAACAACTCTGAAATAACGGGATTCAATTACGTTTCCGAGCATCTTGGTATTTGGACTTCCAAGAATTGCTGCGTTTACATAGTCGCCCGCTGCAGGAATAAAAGTAAGAAGTGTTCCCGCAACAACTCCTGGCATTGAAAGCGGCAGAGTTACCTTTCGGAAAGTTGTATATCCATTTGCATATAGATCGCCAGATGCCTCAAGAGTTCTTGGATCAATACGGTCAATTGATGCAAATAGCGGAAGTGTCATGAATGGTAAAAAGTTGTAAGTCATACCCATAACTACAGCAAATGAGGTTGAAGTTAGTGTTGTGCTCTCGCTAATTATTCCGAAGGTTCTAAGTGTTGGTACTACGAATCCTTCTTCTCCCAAAATTTGCTTCCAGGCAATAGTTCTAAGCAAAAATGAGGTGAAGAACGGTGCAACGACAAGGACTAGCAGAACGTTCTTATATTTTCCAGATTTAAAGGCTATTGCATATGCCAAGGGATATGAGATAGCGAGTGCTAATACTGTGGCAAGCAAGGCGTAGAGAAATGAACGACCGAATTGCTCTTTGTTCTCTAAAAATGCGTCAAAGTAATTAGCAAAGCGAAGCGTCTGTTCGTATTGACCAGTGTCTCCCCCAGCAATTTTGGTTTGAGTAGAAGTTTGAGCCAAGTTGATTATGGGAAGAATAAAAAAGGTAAAGAGAAAGGCGAACCCAGGGAGAAGAAGTAAATATGGGGTGCGAATCTTTCTCATTTTAAAATTTTTACTCTTCGTCTAGAACTTCTGGCGCAACTTCTGAGCCAGCGGTTGCATCTTCATCACCGCGCAAGCCAAAAGTGAAAGTTGGTTCCCAGGAAATATTGACAGCATCACCTTTTTTAAATGGTGCGACACCATCATCGTTCTGTTCGAAGACCATTAGCTCTTGGCCCCATGGCATCTCAACTTGATACTGAGTAGATACACCGATGTAAGAAACATCTTCGATTCGGCCGCCAGATAACACGTTTCCTTTAACTGGAGTTTCAAGTAATGAAATACGGAATTTCTCTGGACGAATTCCGGCATATGTTGAGTTATCGACAGCGTGAGACCGGCTCTTTGGTAATGAGATTTTCTGCCCGTAGAGATCAACTATTTGTGAATCGCCATCGTTGCCAGAAATCGTTCCCTTAATTAAATTTGATTGCCCAAGAAAGTTTGCAACATATGCAGTCTCTGGATTGTCATAAAGATCTGCAGGTGAACCCATCTGCTCAATCTGTCCTTCATTCATTACCGCAATCGTGTCAGCCATTGTCATGGCCTCTTCTTGATCGTGAGTAACGTGCACAAAAGTTAGGCCAACTTCTTTCTGAATCCACTTAAGTTCGATCTGCATCTGGCGCCGAAGCTTTAGATCTAGTGCACCGAGTGGTTCATCCAATAAAAGAAGAGCCGGGCGATTAACGATTGCACGAGCAAGTGCAATACGTTGCTGTTGACCACCAGAGAGTTGGGTTGGCTTGCGTTGCGCCAAATGTGGAAGTTCTACCAAATTAAGAACTTTTTCTACCGCTTCTTTTACATCGCTCTTGCCACGTCGACGTAGACCAAATGCAATATTTTCAAAGATTGTTAAATGTGGAAATAGTGCGTAGTTTTGAAAGACAGTATTAATCGGGCGTTGATATGGCTTTGTTGTAGTGATATCTGTTTCACCTAGGTGAATACTTCCGGCAGTTGGCTCTTCTAGGCCAGCAATCATCCGAAGTGTTGTTGTCTTTCCGCAACCAGAAGGACCCAGTAGCGCGAAGAATGAACCTTTAGGAATAGTCAGAGAGAGATCATCAACCGCGGTGAAATCACCGTAAGTTTTGGTGAGCCTTGTTAGTCGAAGATCGCCTCGAGCTTCAATTGAGGCCTTGACCACTTAGTTTCCTGCGGCCTTTTGGAAAGCTTCAGTCCAAGTAGTTTCTTCGTCAGGTGTAAGTGCACGGAATACATTCAACTTAGCCATTGTCTTCTCGGTTGGGAAGATGTATTCGCTCGCTGCTAGATCTGGATCAATTTTTTCCATCTCAGCTTGAGCACCCTTAACTGGGCAAACATAATTTACATATGCTGCAACTTCAGCTGCAACCGCTGGATCGTAATAGTAGTTGATCATCTTCTCAGCGTTAGCTTTTGCATCAGCGCCAACTGTGTAAGGAATTACAAAGTTATCACTTGAAATTGTTCCGCCAGATTCTGGAATCGCAAAGTCAAACTTTCCTTCATTCTCTGAAGCCAAGATGAACATGTCGCCAGACCAACCAATTACTGCTGTTGCGTCTCCGGAAGTTAGATCCTCAGCATATTCGTTGCCCTTTACTCCACGAATCCAGCCATCAGAAATCTGCTTAGCCATGAAGTCAACTGCATTCATATATTGATCTTCAGTTACCTTTGTGACATCTACACCTTGCGCAAGAAGGATTACTCCGATGGTGTCGCGTAGCTCAGAGAGAACAACAATTTTTCCTTTATTCTGAGGTGCAAAAAGTTCGTCAAGTGTGCGGATTCCCTTTGGATTCTTTTCAACATTCCAACCAAAGCCAGCCATGATTCCCTGCCAAGGCAGAGTCTGTTCACGCTTTGGGTCAAATGAAGGACTTGCCAGAGTATCTAGAATATTTGAAGCATTTGGGATGTTTCCGCCATCAAATTTTTGAGCGTAACCAAGTCGGATCCAACGTGCTGCCATCCAGTCTGTTGGCGTAACAACGTCATAGCCAATATCTTTCTTAAGCTTTAATTGCGCTTGAACTTTGCCGAAAAATTCATCATTATCGTTGTAATCTTCAAAATACTTTGTTTCAATTCCAGTTTTCTTGATGAACGCTTCAAGAGTTGGATACTTCTTTGTATCTTCATCAAAATCTAAGTAGAGCGGCCAGTTTCCCCAACGAAGTGCTTCGCCTGACGAATCAGAACCACCACCACCAATTCCACAAGAAGCCAGCAGTGACGCCGCACCGAGTCCTCCGATACCTGCAAATACTCCACGTCTAGATATTTTTGTCGAAACAATATCTTTGAAATCTTTAAATGTTGATTGATTCTCTTGGTGGGAGTTATTTGTTGTCATGGCACCACTTTCGACTTTGGCCTGGCTCACAGAGGAGCAAGGGACGTGAATGGAGAAAGTGTAGCCCCACGAAGTTGCGAATCCGCAACTTAATTTAGGTTATTTTTTGATGAAAATTTAGAAAAATTAGGCGTTCAGGTTCGTCATGACGTGCTTGATACGGGTGTAATCCTCGAAGCCATAGCTTGAGAGATCCTTGCCGTAACCAGAACGCTTGAACCCACCGTGAGGCATCTCAGCGACGATTGGAATATGAGTATTAATCCAGACACAACCGAAGTCAAAGGCCTTTGCCATACGCATCGCGCGACCATGATTACTTGTCCAAACACTCGAAGCTAAACCGTATGCAACTCCATTCGCCATCGCTACTGCTTCGGCCTCATCCTTAAATTTCTGAACTGTAATGACTGGTCCGAAGATTTCATTTTGAATCATCTCGTCATCTTGACGCAGATCAGCGATAACAGTTGGAGCGAAGAAATATCCAGCACGATCAATCTTCTTTCCACCAGCAACAATCTTTGCATGTGCAGGCGTGCGATCTACAAACCCTGAAACACGAGCTAATTGATCAGCGTTATTAAGTGCGCCGTAAAGCACATCTTCATCTGGGCTGCCAGTTGCAATGTTGTTCTTTGCCTGACTTGCAAGCAATTCAACAAACTTGTCGTAAACGCTCTCTTGAACAATTACCCGAGTTGCTGCAGTGCAATCTTGACCCGCGTTGAAATAACCAGTGATTGCTATATTTTCGGCAGCAGTTTCTAAATTTGCATCATCGAATACTACAACGGGCGCTTTGCCACCAAGTTCAAGATGAACTCGCTTTAATTCGGTTGCGGCAGATTTTGCAACTTCAATACCTGCACGAACCGAACCTGTTATAGAAACCATTGCAGGTGTTTTATGTTCAACAAGTGCACGTCCGGTTTCGCGGTCACCACAAATAACATTGAACACACCATTTGGCAGAAATTCTGACATTACTTCAGCCATAAATACTGTTGATGCCGGAGTTGTATCACTTGGTTTTAATACGACGGTATTTCCTGCTGCAATCGCTGGCGCCCACTTCCACACGGCCATCATCATTGGATAGTTCCAAGGAGTAACTTGTGCGCAAACCCCAATTGGTTCGCGGCGAATAAATGAAGTCATTCCGTGCATATATTCACCAGCAGATTTGCCCTCTAAATTTCGGGCGGCACCGGCGAAGAAGCGGATCTGATCCAACATTGGTGGAACTTCTTCAGAAGTTGTAAGTGACACTGGCTTTCCGGTGTTCTCAACCTCAATTGCGATTAATTCATCACTTCTAGCTTCAAGTGCATCTGCAATTTTATTTAGTGCACGTTGACGTTCGGCAGGTGTTGTTTCGCGCCATTCGATGAATGCGTTGCTTGCAGCGCTTAGTGCACTATCGACATCTTCTGCGCCAGAGACTGGGGCTGTTGCATATGCCGCACCTGTTGCTGGATTAATGATTTCACTTGTTGCACCTGATTTTGCAGGCAGAGATTTTCCGTTTACAAAGTTATTTAGCTTTTTCATCCCCAGAGATTATCTCGGACGCGGCCAATTGACCACATGCCCCATCAATTTCCCGTCCTCTTGTGTCGCGAACTGTGACCGGAACTTTGTAGCCCTCTAAAACTCGAACAAATTCTGCTTCATCTTCTGGTCTAGAGGCAGTCCACTTAGAACCCGGGGTTGGGTTTAACGGAATTAAATTCACGTGCGCATTTCGGTTGCGTAAAAGTCGCCCTAATAAATCTGCGCGCCATGCCTGATCATTAATATCGCGAATCAGCGCATATTCAATGGAATATCGCCGTCCAGTTTTAGCTTCATATTTATCTGCAGCAGCCAGAACTTCTCGAACTTTCCAACGTGAATTAATTGGCACCAAAGTATCTCGAAGCTCATCATCTGGGGTGTGTAGTGAGACCGCGAGTGTTACCGGAATTCCTTCGTCGCAAAGTTTCTCAATTCCATTTACAAGACCAACAGTTGAGAGCGTTACTGACCTTGCGCCGATGCCAAGCCCATCTGGTTGCGGCGTTGTGATGTTTCTAATCGAACGCATTACTGCGTTGTAATTAGCCATTGGTTCACCCATGCCCATGAAAACCACATTTGAAAGTCGAGTCTCTCCCCCAGGTAATTCGCCAGCCGCGCAAATTCGTGCAGCGGCAACAACTTGTGCAGTGATTTCGCCAGCAGTTAAATTTCGAGTTAGCCCGGATTGTCCGGTTGCACAGAATGGACAGTTCATTCCGCAACCAGCTTGGGATGAAATACAAACGGTTGTGCGATCTGAATATCGCATAAGAACGCTCTCGACCAATACGCCATCATGTAAACGCCATAAATCTTTACGAGTCTTGCCACTATCAGTCGTTACCGATTTAACAAGAGTGATTAACTTTGGGACAAACTCCTTAGCAAGGGTTTCACGCAAATCCTTAGGGATATCGCTCCAAGTGTCAGTCTCATCGTTGTAATGTGTGAAGAAATGCACGGCCATCTGATTAGCGCGAAATCCCGGAATTCCAAGTTCAACCGCACGTGCTTTGCGAGCATCAGGGTCTAAATCTGCAAAGTGAACCGGTGGCTTTACCCGTTGTTTTGGTTCATCGAACACTAATTTAATTTCGGTCATAAGTTGAAGTGCTTAATAGCTTCGAGGGCAAACCAGACTGCTGGTCCGGTGAATAAAACAGAGTCAATTCGATCGAGAATCCCACCATGTCCAGGCAAAATTGTTCCCATATCTTTAATCGCAAGATCGCGCTTTACCGCTGATTCAATTAGGTCTCCGCAAGTCGAAGTTACAACAGCAACAAGACCAATCGCTGCACCAATCCACCAGGTGTGATCGAGAGCAAATTGGAAGACCAGCGCCGATCCAATTGTTGTTGCGATTATTGAACCAACTAAACCTTCCCAAGTTTTCTTTGGGCTAATTGCAGGCGCTAATGGATGCTTTCCAATAAGCACTCCAAAAATATAAGCAAAGGTGTCATTGCAACTAACAAGAACAACGAGTGTAAAAATTCGAGCTAAGCCATCTTTGTCATGCGCAAGGAGAAGAATGAATCCCCCGAGAAATGCCAGATAAAAAATGGCAAATGCTGCTGCAGTTGATTTACGAACAAAATCTTTTGGATCACGAAGAAGAATGTAAACCAGAACACATGGAATTGCGATTGCAATGGCAACTGCTAATCCAGATACTCGTCCAAACCAAGCTGCAGCAAGTAAAAGCGTAATCGCAACAGAAATAGCGTTAACTGGCAGATCGATGCCACCAGCTTTATATGCTTTTGTAAGTTCACGACCAGCAAGCAAGATTGCGACCCAAGCAAAAATTGCAAATAACGGTGGCGCAAAAGAAATAGTTACAAAAACAACTGCAAGTATTGCAAGGGAGACCAGAATTGAAGGACCCAACTTTCGCCCAGCTCTGGCATTAATCGCGCTATTTAGCGAATGAAAGTCATCCATAATTTAAACTTCGAGAAGTTCGGCTTCCTTGTGTTTCAAAAGTTCATCAATTTTGGCAACATGGTCGGAAGTTATTTTCTCTAGATCTTTCTCGCCGCGAGCAACATCATCTTTTCCGGCAAGCCCATCTTTCTCTAACTTCTCGATAGCTTCTTTTGCTGTGCGACGAATATTTCGAATTGAGACTCTGGAATCTTCAGCCTTTGTTCTTGCTACCTTTATGTAATCTTTGCGACGCTCTTCGGTAAGTTGTGGGAAGTTAACTCGAATTACGCCACCATCAGAGGCCGGATTAACCCCTAAATCTGATTCACGAATCGCTTTTTCAATTGCGGCAGAAGCACCTTTATCAAATGGTGAAACTATTGCCATACGTGGTTCTGGAACTTGGAATGATGCTAGTTGCGATAACGGCGTCATAGTTCCGTAGTAGTCGACAACAATTTTGGCGAACATTGCAGGATGCGCGCGACCTGTGCGGATTGCACCAAAATCTTCTTTGGCTACCTCTACGGCTTTATCCATTTTTGAAGTTGCATCGCTTAATGATGTTGAAATGTCGCTCATGTTTACTCCTTAAGAAACTAACGTTCCGACGCTATCGCCGCGAACTGCGCGCGCGATATTGCCCTTGTTCTTCAAATCGAAAACGACAATTGGAAGGTTATTTTCTCGGCACAAACTAAATGCAGCGGCATCAGCAACTGCGAGAGATTTAGAGAGAACATCATCGAAACTTACAGTCTGATATTTAACTGCTGAAGGATCCTTCTTAGGATCTGCAGAATAAACACCATCAACACCGCTCTTTGCGAGAAGAAGTGCCTCGGCTGAAACTTCGAGTGCGCGTTGCGCAGCTACGGTATCTGTAGTGAAGAAAGGCATTCCTGCGCCAGCGCCAAAAATTACAACGCGGCCTTTTTCTAAGTGACGAATTGCG
>CAWURN010000089.1:0-11802 GCA_963924835.1 Candidatus Nanopelagicaceae bacterium
AGCGTAAATTGCTAAGAAGGTTGAAAGGGCAGAAAGCACAAAGAGAATCGAAACTTGTCGTTCTGCGCGATCCGCTGCCTTTGGGTCGACATCGCTTTTGCGGTGGACATGTTCTGGCAAACCTGGATCTTGGAACTTTTGAATTTCATTAGACATTTTTTACCTTATTTCGCCTTCATAGTGAGCCACACAGCGATGCCGATTAATAATCCAAGTCCTAGTGTCCAAACTAAAAGTCCTTCAGTAACTGGACCAACGCGACCAAGAGCAGCGCCTCCTAGGTTTGGCTCATTCTCTGCAGCTTTAACCCATTTAATAATTGAAAGCTTCTCTTGAGGTGTAATTGTTTTATCGCTGAAGACTGGCATTGATTGCGGACCAGTAATCATTGCTTCATAAATATATTTAGCATCCACTCCCATCAGAGTTGGTGCATATTTTCCTTGGGTGAGAGCGCCACCTTGTCCTGCAAAGTTGTGACACATTGCGCAGTTAGTGCGGAAAAGTTCGCCACCTTCAGCAGTATTTCCATCTCGTTCATAAGTTAACTGAGCTTCATTAATAATGTCCGGGCCTGGTGCAAGAGAAGCAACATATGCGGCTAGCGCTGCAGTTTCTTCCTCGTTATAAATTGGTTGCTTTCGCATTGCCTGTTGGCTCATATCAGCCATTGGCATACGTCCAGTTCCAACTTGGAAATCTACGGATGCGGCTCCGACACCGATCAGAGCTGGTGCAATTCCGCCACCTTCTAAATTCAAACCGTGACATGTGGAACAACCGAAGTTATAAATTCGTTTGCCCTCTTCGATCAACGTTGATTTTGGTGTTGTCTCCATTTTGCTGGAGTTAGGCAGCGCGCTAGCGACTTGGAAAGTTGTTCCCATTGTTATCAGCGCAACGACCAGAAGCGCTGGACCCGCAAAGCGATGACGACGGAAGCGGGAGAGCTTCTTGATTCTTGAATTCATTTTTTCCATTCTTTTAATTCACCTGGTCATTACTTAATCAGATAAATAGTTGCGAAAAGTGCGATCCAAACAACGTCAACAAAGTGCCAATAGTACGAAACAACAATTGCAGTCTGAGCTTGCTTATGTCCAAATTTTTGGGCGCGGAAAGTTCTAATCATTACGATTAAAAATGCGATCAAGCCACCAGTCACGTGCATTCCATGGAAACCGGTTGTCATATAGAAAACAGAACCGTAAGCATTAGATGAAAGAGTCAAACTTTCCTGAACTAGATGCGCATATTCATAAACCTGGCCACCGATGAAGAATGCGCCCATTAAGAAAGTTAGCGCGAACCATTCACGCATTCCCCACTTGCTAAATTGAAATATCGAACCGCTTCGCTTCGCTTGGAAACGCTCTGCGGCAAAAACACCGAACTGACAAGTTACGGATGAAAGAACAAGGACAGTTGTATTTGCGGCAGCAAAAGGAATTGCTAACAAACCAGTTGACTCAAGCCAAATTTTTGGGCCTTGAACTGCGCGAGTTGTGAAATACATAGCAAAGAGCGCTGCGAAGAACATCAACTCACTTGATAACCAGACGATGGTTCCGACCGCAACTAAGTTGGGGCGATTTATCTTCTGTGAAGTAAGGGGAACAGCGGTAGATGTCATAGGGAGATTATCCCCGATTCGTGATGGAAATGAGATATTTAGATGCCTCGGCAGCACTCACTTCTGGTGAATCTCATCACGAAGGAGGGGTAATGAAACTCTGCAATTCTCGCTTTTTTATGGCTACAAATGGCTAGGATTCGGACCATGTCTTCTGAGAAAAAACTGACAATTGCTCTTTACTCCGACGACTCCTCGGTCCGCTCCTCAATAATCACTGCCTTAGGCCGCAGGGTCTCGGCAGATCTTCCAGAACACAAGATTGTTGAATTTGCGACTGGCCCTGCTCTCCGGTTATACCTGGATTCAAAGCAGAAAGTAGATCTCTTCATTCTTGATGGCGAAGCGGTTCCTGAAGGAGGTTTGGGCCTGGCCCGACAGCTGAAGGATGAAGTATTTAATTGCCCACCGGTTCTAGTAATCACGGGGCGAATTCAAGATAACTGGTTAGCTGCTTGGTCAAAGGCAGATGATGCAATCCTTCATCCAATCGACCCTTTTACCTTGGCCTCAAAAGTGGCAGTGCTGCTTCAAGATAAAACAATAATTAGCGCATAAATTTTTTAAACTCTGAAACTGAAAAAACTTTAAAACCAGCAAGCCTTTCAATCAATCTATGCAGGACTTCAACTGTCGTTTTTACATCATCTAGCGCCCTGTGATTTGGCAGAGCTTGGGTATCAAAATATTGTGAAAGTGTGCCAAGTTTGTAATTCATAATCTCGGAGCGATCAATTACTCGTCTTGCTAATTTAACGGTATCAATCACTTCATACTTGGGCCATTCGAGCGCAAGGGATGTTGCTGCTGCCTTTAGAAAACCAATATCAAATGGCGCATTGTGAGCCACTAAATGGATATCTTCGTGCCGATTTATGAACTTTATAAAGTCCGGAAATACCTCATCAATTAGGGGAGCATCAGCCAACATTTTGTCGGTGATGCCGGTCAGATTAATTATGTATTCCGGCAACGGAACTTGTGGATTTACGAAGGTAGAAAATTCCCCTAGTACTTCGCCACCTCGAACAGCTATCGCACCGATTTCTGTGATGCCACATCCTTGTTGAGGAGAAGCGCCAGTTGTTTCTAAATCCAAAACGATAAATGTCACCTGGGCCAATGTCTTTTGGTTTTGAGATTTCAAATCAAAGGCCGTTCATTCATCATAGAAATAATCATAAGAACTCGCACTGACATCTAGCGGTTTGCCTTCAGGCCAGCAATGGCTTGAAGTGCAATCAAGCAAACAATTAAATATGTGGCCGCTTGCCAACTATCTGTTAGGGCATATGAATAACCAATAATTAATGGGAAGACTGCCGCAATGCAATATCCAATTCCTTGGGCCATGGAGGAGAGATGACTTGTTGCAGCTAGGCTTGGAGATTTCATTGCGATTAAACCTAAGGCCAATGGCAGCGCCGCGTGCGTAGTGGAGATCAATATCAGCACTGGAATAGTCCAGCTATTCGACAAATATGTAAGCCCCAAGAATCCAGCAATGCCTGGCACCGAAGTCGCCAGAATTGCTTTCTGTAAATTCTCACCCTTACTGAAAACCAGCGGCAGAATTAAAGTTAACGCAAAACCACAAAGTGATGAAAGCCCGAAAAGTGCACCTGCTTCGGCGGCGGAATAATTTTTATCCATCAACATCTTCGGCATCCAGGCCACTTGGGTGTAAAAAGTTGCTGACTGAACTCCCATGTAAACCGAAACGAGCCAGGCTTTCTTGGACTTCAACAATTCTTTGAAATGATTTTCGTGGGAATCTGGCATTGGCTGTGCTTTGCGCAGCAACGGAATCCAAATCACCGCTACCAAAATTGCGGGTATGGCCCAAACCGAAATACCAAATTTCCAATTTCCACCAAAATAAGTTGCAATTGGAATCGAAAGACCAGCTCCAAGTGAAGCCATCAGCGCAAGAACTGCAGAATAGATTGGCATGACTGTTGTGATTTTTTTCGGGTAGTCCCGTCGAACAAGTGCCGGTGTAACAATGTTCAAGATTGCAATACTTATTCCAAGAACTACGGTTAGTCCAAAGAGTAAAGAATTGGAGCCCAGAGTTCTAAAAATAGTCGCGGCCGCGAGTGCTAGCAGTGCGAAAACAATTAATTGTTCTGTCTTTATTTTTCGGAAAATTCTCAGACTAGGCAGTGGAGCAGCCAATGCGAAACAAATCACGGGGATTGCGGTTAAGAAACCGAATTGAATAATTCCTAAATTTTGGCTTCCGCGTATGGCATTAATTTGAGGTCCGATACTTGTAATAGGAGATCGGATACAACCGGCGATTGCTACTAGGGCAATCAGTTCAAAGTGCCGAGAGATCTTCATTCAGGCAGTATAAATCGCATTTTTTCGCAATTCTTCGCTTTAACTTTAAACCGCTAGTTGAGAGTTTGTTATCGAAACATTACCTTGCGAAACTTGCAAGCAATATCCGAAAGGGTAGGGTTTCTCCCACATCAATCCCTGTTAAAGGGTGAATCCAGGAGGCGCTTTGAAAAAGTCACTAAAGCTTATTGCGGTAGCCGCATCTCTAACACTTATTACAGGTGTTGCAGTTGCTCCGTCAGCACAAGCAGCAAAAATTAAGTTATGTCTTGCGCTAGATACTGGCGGCGTAGACGATCGTTCATTTAACGAAGGAGCCTGGAAAGGTGCACAAGCATCTACAGTCTCAACTGCTGAATATCTTTCAGCTGCTTCATCTGCAGATTTCGCACCAAACATCAAGAAGTTTGTTGATAAGGGTTGCGATCTAATCGTTGGTGTTGGTTTCGCTATTTCAGCAGAAATCGTTAAGTCTGCAAAGGCAAACCCAAAAATTAAGTACGCAGTTGTTGATGATGCTGGTGAAGATTGCGATGCAAACTTCAACTGCAAGCCTGTAGCAAACGTAAAGGGACTGACATTCCAGACTGATGAAGCTGCATTTATGGCAGGTTACTTGGCAGCTGGCGTATCAAGAACAGGCAAAGTTGCAACTTACGGTGGAGCTCCATATCCAACAGTTACAATTTTTATGGATGGATTTTCTCGCGGTGTTGACTACTACAACAAGCAAAAAGGTAAGTCTGTAAAGGTTCTTGGATGGGATCCAGCAAATCCAAAGTCTGGAACATTCGTAGGTAACTTCTCTGACCAGACCAAAGCACTTACAATTTCAAAGGGCTTTGAACAACAAGGTGCTGACGTAATTCTTCCGGTTGGTGGAAACCTTGGAGCTCCTTACGCTGCTGAATCTGAAAAGAGCAAGAAGTCACTTACTATTTGGGTTGACTCAGATGGATTCGGTCTACTTACTGCTGGCAAGTCAATTCTTCTTACAACTGTTGTTAAGGAAATTGGTGCTTCTATCAAGTCAGTAGCTAAAGATGTTGCCAATAAGAAGTTCAATGGCGCAAAGTATGTTGGAACTCTTAAAAACAAGGGTGTTTCAATTGCGCCGTACCACAGTCAATCGGCACGTGTTCCTGGAGCACTTAAACTTGAAGTTCGCAAGATTCGCGATGCAATCATCGCGGGAACTCTTAAGGTAAGTGCATAAATAAATAGCTAGCTTAAAACAGGAGGCACCGGAATTTCGGGCCTCCTGTTTTTTTGCCGCTAAATAGATAGGATTTGAGTGTGTCACTAGAGCTGCGTGGAATTACTAAAACTTTCGGTTCATTGACCGCAAATGATTCAATAAATTTGCGGGTCGAAACTGGCCAGATACACGCGATTCTTGGCGAAAATGGTGCTGGTAAATCAACCCTTATGAATATTGTTTATGGGTTGCTTAAAGCGGATAGCGGCGAAATTTTAGTTGATGAAAAATTCATAGATATCTCTGAGCCAAGTGATGCGCTAAATGCTGGAATCGGTATGGTCCACCAACACTTTATGCTTATCCCGGTTTTCACCGTTGCAGAAAATATTGTTTTAGGCCATGAAAAAATAAAGAAGCTTGGTGTTTTAGATATTTCAACTGCTCGAGATGCGATTAAAAAAGTTTCAAGAGATTTTGGTTTCGAAGTGGATCCTGATGCAATTGTTGAAACTCTGCCAGTTGGAATTCAGCAGAAAGTCGAGATTATCCGAGCCCTGATTTACGACGCAAAAGTCTTAATTCTGGATGAACCAACTGCGGTACTTACGCCACAAGAAACTGATGAGTTATTGAAAACCATGCAGGAGCTAAAGCGCAAAGGCACTTCCATAATTTTCATTACTCACAAACTTCGAGAAGTTCGTGCTGTCGCAGATCAAATTACAATTATTCGGCGTGGCAAAGTTGTCTCGGCCGTCTTGCCAACAACTTCTGAAGGTGAATTAGCATCAATGATGGTTGGTCGAGCTGTGGATCTTGCACCGGTGAAACATAAACACGTAATCGGTAACGCAATTTTGGTTGCAAAAGATTTAACGGTGCGCGATGCACTGGGCACAGCCGTTGTTAAGGCAGTTAATTTCCATGTGAATGCTGGTGAAGTTCTCGCTATCGCAGGCGTTCAGGGTAATGGCCAATCAGAACTTGCGCGGGCGCTAGTAAATCTTGAAGACCATATCGAAGGTTCAATTAACCTTGACGGGAAAGAGATCAAAGGTTCCAGTATTTATGACTCACTGCATGCTGGAATTGCTTTTATACCAGAGTCGCGAGAATTAGATGGCCTGGTTTCAAGTTTTTCGATTGCCGAGAATTTAATTTTGGATCTTCATGATCAAGCTCCTTACGCGAAAGGTTTAAATCTTTCAGCGAACATTGTTCTTTCAGAAGCTGAGAAGCGCGTAGCAGAATTCGATATTCGACTTCAATCTGTTAACGATGCAGTATCAACGCTATCTGGTGGCAATAAGCAGAAAGTTGTAATAGCTCGAGAGTTATCACGTCCAATTAAAGTCCTAGTAGCCTCACAACCTACTCGCGGATTAGATGTTGGTTCAATTGAATTTGTGCATGAACGCATCCTTGCTGAACGGGATCAAGGGCGTGGCGTTATTTTGTTCAGTACCGAACTAGATGAAGTAATGGCTCTTGCTGATCGCATCGCAGTTATGTATCGAGGCGAGATTCTTGAGATTGTTGATTCTGGAGTAACGCGCGAAGAGCTTGGGTTGTTAATGGCCGGAGTAGTAAACAAGAAGGCGAGTGCCTGATGCGAAACGCACTTTCCAAATTTGGTCAGGCAATCAAACTTCCTGGACTCTCATTTTTTATGGCTTTTACGATAACTGGCCTGATCATTGCGGTTTCAGATGCAAAAGTCCTTGCAAAGTTCTCTTCACCACTTGATTTTATAACAAGCGCTCTTGCATCTGTTGGGAATGCCTACCTAGCCCTTTTCCAAGGCTCGGTATTTGATGTAAATCTAATTAAAGATGGTTCTTTCATTCAAGGTTTTTATCCGCTTTCCGAGACCATAGTTACTGCAACCCCACTTATTCTCACTGGTTTATCTGTTGCACTTGCATTCAAATCTGGACTCTTCAATATTGGCGCACAGGGCCAATTCATTTTCGGGGCCATCGGCGCTTCTTATGTTGGATTTAACTTCGACCTTCCTATTGGAATTCATATTCTTGCTGCGGCGCTTACTGGTGCAATATTCGCAGCAATTTGGGGCGGAATCGTTGGGATACTTAAAGCGCGCACGGGTGCGCACGAAGTTATTTTGACAATCATGATGAATTACATTGCGGCTTATTTCATTCTATGGGTTTTGAAAACGCAGACTTTCTTGCGTCCAGGCAGAATTGATCCAATCGCACCAGAGGTTAACGAAAATGCTCGGCTTCCACTTTTGGCTGGTTCTGGCTTCAGATTAAATTTTGGAATATTTATTGCACTTGCGGCTGCGTTATTTGTTTGGTGGCTTCTCACAAAAACTACGATTGGTTTTAAGTTCCGCGCAGTTGGTGCGAACGCACAGGCAGCAAAAACTGCTGGAATTTCTGTTCCATTCGTTATTACTTCAACAATGATGATTTGCGGAGCGCTAGCTGGTCTTGGTGGCGCAGTTCAAGTCCTGGGAAGTGAATACGCTCTTAATACTGATATTGCCGGATCATTTGGATTTGATGCCATTACTGTCGCATTACTTGGACGTGCGCAACCACTCGGAACAGTTTTTGCGGCACTACTTTTCGGTGCACTCCAAGCAGGTGGGCGAACCATGCAATCAAACACTGGAGTTCCACTAGATATTGTTCAAGTGACGCAGGCGTTAATTGTTCTGTTTATTGCCGCTCCGGCTTTCGTTAGATACATCTTTAAAATTAAGAAGATGAAGTCATCCGCCGCACTGACCTCTAAGGGGTGGAACGGATGAGCCAGGTTCTAAAGGTTTCGAAAGTGAGATCTAACATTGAGAAGCGCAGGTTGGCTGGAGTTTCTGTCACAGCTTCGCTATCAGTTCTCTCACTTTTTTTCTTTGGTTTTTTAAACCCTGGGAAAGATAAGACAACATTTGGCTTTGTACTAAACAACGAATGGGTCCTAATAAAAGAGTGGGTTGTATCATCGCAAACGGGTTCAAGGATTTTTTCTCTAGTTGCAGTGGCCGCTTCGGTCGCGGCTGCGCTTGCATTTCGCAAGGGCGCAAGGATTGTCCTTCCCACAGGTATTGCTACATTCGGAATCTTTATGGCCTTTATAACTTGGGTTGCTTCTGGAAAGTTCATTCCTTTCACAGGTCTACTTCAAGGCTCGCTTCTTCTGGCAGTTCCATTAATTTTCGGTTCGATGTCTGGCCTAATTTGCGAGCGTTCGGGTGTAATTAATATTGCAATCGAAGGTCAATTGCTCGCGAGTGCATTTGTTTCCGGAGTCGTCGCAAGTCTCACTCATCAGTCAGCATGGGGATTGCTAGCTGCGCCATTCGCGGGAGCGTCGATTTCGCTTCTGTTGGCTACTTTTGCAATTAAATTCTCCGTTGATCAAGTTATTTTAGGCTTCGTCATAAACGTATTTGTGATCGGATTTACAAGTTTCTTATATAAGAAACTTTTGGTTCCATATCAAGCATCTTGGAACACCGCACCAACATTTAGCCAGTTGGAAATACCGCTGCTTTCCAAGATTCCAATAATTGGTCCGATTTTCTTTACTCAATCTGTCGTTGTCTATTTGATGTTTATTATTGTTGGGGTAATTACTTTTGCGCTTTTCAAAACTAAATGGGGACTTCGCACTCGTGCTATCGGTGAACATCCAACAGCAGCAGACACAGTCGGTATAGATGTGAATAAATTAAGATTTAGAAATGTTGTTATCGCTGGATTGGTTGCAGGTATAGGTGGTGCGTATTACACAGTTGGTTCTGTTGGAGCTTTTGGAAACGAGATGACTGCCGGCGCCGGTTTCATCGCACTCGCCGCTCTGATCTTTGGAAAGTGGAGCCCAATGGGCGCAGTATTCGCGGCGCTCCTTTTTGGATTCGCCGACAACCTGCAGAGCACTCTTACGATAATTGGAGTCGCTATCCCATCAGAATTTATGTTGATGGTGCCATACATCGCGACAATTATTGCGGTGACCGGATTGGTTGGAAGGGTTAGAGCCCCTGCGGCAGATGGAATTCCATATAGCCGTGGTGGAGCAAACTAATTATGGAAATCAATTGGGAGCAACTACATAGCGAAGCCAAATTGATCATGAAGAAGGCTTATGCGCCATATTCAAAATTTCCAGTTGGTGTAGCAGCTCTAGTTTCTGATGGCCGAATTATTTCTGGGTGCAATGTTGAAAATGCTAGTTACGGACTTGGTTTATGTGCTGAATGTGGTCTAGTTTCTAATTTAATCGCAAGTGGTGGCGGACGTTTGATTGCTGCGGTTTGTGTTGATGCCCAAGGTAATTTCCTCTCACCGTGTGGTCGTTGCAGGCAATTGCTTTTCGAACATGGTGGGAATGATTTACTTTTCATGACACCAGATGGTCCGGCGCCAATGTCTACTCTGTTGCCGTGGGCTTTTGGTCCGGATGATTTAGAAAAATGAGTGAAACTTTTGACGCTGTTGAAATAATTGGGGCTAAGCGCGACAAAAACGAGCTAAGTGATCAACAGATTGATTGGGTTATAGACGCATATACAAAAGGTGTTGTCGCTGATGAGCAAATGTCGGCGCTGCTTATGGCAATTTTGTTAAATGGCATGAACTCTCGCGAGATTTCGCGCTGGACCGATGCGATGATCAACAGTGGCGAACGCATGGAATGGTCGATGCTCGACCGTAAGACCGTCGATAAACATTCAACCGGTGGTGTTGGCGACAAAATAACTTTGCCACTTGCTCCACTTGTAGCTGCATGTGGGGGAGCTGTTCCACAGTTATCTGGCCGCGGACTTGGTCATACCGGTGGCACGCTGGATAAATTGGAATCGATACCTGGATGGCGTGCCTCGCTTACTAATGCTGAAATGCTTGAAGTAATTCAAAGTTGTGGTGCGGTAATTTGTGCAGCCGGTGCGGGATTAGCACCTGCAGATAAGAAGTTATATGCGCTTAGAGATGTAACGGGAACCGTCCAAGCGATTCCGCTGATTGCTTCAAGCATTATGAGTAAGAAAATTGCTGAAGGAACTAGTGCGCTGGTTCTTGATGTTAAAACAGGTTCTGGCGCATTTATGTCGGATCCTAAAAAAGCCAGCGAGCTTGCACGAGTTATGGTTGATTTAGGAACCCGAGCCGGAGTCAAAACTCGAGCACTCGTAACTGCAATGGATGTTCCACTTGGGTTAACTGCGGGCAACGCGTTGGAAGTTCGGGAAAGTGTTGAAGTTCTTGCTGGTGGCGGGCCGGCCGATGTTGTTGAATTAACTTTAGTCTTAGCCCGCTAAATGTTAGACGCTGCAGGAATTAAGCAACTTATGGATCCAGCAGATGCTTTAAAAAATGGTTCGGCTATGGATAGTTGGAAGAGAATGATTCGTGCGCAAGGCGGAGATCCGGATGCAAAACTTCCAGTAGCAACAGAGCAGGTTCAAATTCTTGCCGATAAAGATGGAACGCTCTCATCCATGGATGCGATGAGCGTTGGAATTGCAGCTTGGCGATTGGGCGCTGGCCGCTCGAAACAAGGCGAGAAGGTTTCACTTGGCGCAGGAATTGAAATACATGCAAAGCCAGGAGCCAAAGTTAACAAAGGCGATGTTATTTACACCTTGCATGCCGATGAGTCTGCGCGTTTTGAACGTGCACAAAGTGCGCTCATTAATTCATTTGCAATTAGTCAAGATGGTTCGGTAGCCAATCGGCTACCACTTATAATTGAGAAAATTGAAGGATGAGATGACACTTACAAGTATTCCAACACCGGAACAGATTAAACGTCTGCCAAAAGCTGTTATTCACGATCATTTAGATGGTGGATTGCGGCCACAAACAATTATTGACTTAGCAGCAAAAATAAATTATCCACTTCCTGCAACTGAAGCAGATGCACTAGCAGATTGGTTTTATGACGCTTGTAATTCCGGTTCGCTAGTTCGATACATCGAAACTTTTGAACACACAATTGCTGTTATGCAGAACAAAGAAGCAATTATCCGAGTTGCTAGTGAATGCGCATTAGATTTGGCTCGCGACGGAGTTGTGTATGCCGAAGTTCGTGGCGCTCCAGAACTTTTCACACGCGAAAGGCTTACTCTCGATGAAGTTATCGAGGCAACAATTGAGGGATATCGGCAAGGAGAAAAAGCAGCAGCAGCCGAAGGGCTAAAGATCCGGGTCGAATCAATCTTGTGTGCACTCCGCCAGAATCCACTTGCCCAAGAAATTGCAGAAAAAGTAATCAAGTATCGCGATTTAGGTGTGGTTGGTTTTGATATCGCTGGCCCCGAAGATGGTTTTCCGCCAACAAATCAATTAGATACCTTCAATTATCTACGGCAGGAAGATGCACACTTTACGATTCACGCAGGTGAGGCGTATGGATTGCCTTCAATCTGGCAAGCAATTCAAATGTGCGGTGCTGAACGTTTAGGTCACGGAGTTCGCATAATCGAAGATATTGATTTCTCTGGCGCAAAACCAAAACTTGGCAGGCTTTCGGCCTACGTCCGTGATCGTCGCATTCCACTTGAGCTTTGCCCAACTTCGAACTTACAAACTGGCGCAGCGAAAACAATTGCAACGCATCCAATTGGAGCGCTAGCCAAATTGAGATT
>CAWURN010000090.1:0-3907 GCA_963924835.1 Candidatus Nanopelagicaceae bacterium
CAAACCAGGAAATGGCTCGCACACAGCCTTCAAGTAATTTGGCCCGAGGGCTGATGCTGGAAAAAACTTTAAAATGTCTGCGCCATAACGAAGTGCATCTGCAACTTCAGTTGGTGATGCAACACCGGGAATTGAAATCAAGCCAGCCTGTTTTGTGGCTTCAATAACTTCCTGTGACACGTGTGGCGAAATCACAAACTTGGCACCTGCATCTTTGCCCGCTAAAACATGGTTTCGATTCATTGCAGTTCCTAGGCCAACATGAACGCCAGTGTTTGAGGTATTAGAAGCAAACTCTTCAATCAAATCAAAGACCGCAGGCGTTGTTGTTGTAAATTCAATTACATCAACACCAGCAGAAATAAGTGCGCTTGCTGCGGCACGCGCTTCATCCGCGGTCTTGGTTCGGATGATGGCAACTAGCCCTGAAGCAAATGAAAGTTCGTTAGCCATTGTTTCCTCCGTAATTTAAAATTCCTTTTTCACCAGTAATCATAAGGGCCCAATCGCCTCTAGTTGCCGCGACTGCAGCGCCACATTTACTTCCCTGGGTGATTGCATCTTTAATAGAGAGCCCACCAATCAATCCGGAAATAGTGCCGGAAATAAATGCATCGCCAGAACCAACTGGGTCAACTAGTTTTACCTTCACTGGTGAGTAATTAAATCTCTTTCCTTCGTGCAAGATTCGCATCTCATCAGGTCCTGCAGTCATGATTACTGTTTTAACTCCTAGGGCTGCGACAGTTGCCAAGTTCTCTTCTGGATCGTTGGATCCGAAAATAACTTCATACTCATCAACACCACCGCTTACAACATCGATGTCTTTAATAATTGATTTAAGTGCTTTGCTAGCTTCTTCTTCGCTCCATAGTTTTTTGCGAAAATTCAAGTCAAAACTTATGCCCACGCTATTTTTGCGAGCGATTTCTATCGATTGAATTACCGCTTCTTTACTACTTTCAGAGATGGCAACACTGATTCCAGTGACGTGCAACCACTTTGACTTTGCCAAAATATCTTCATCCAAATCTGCTGGTGAAAATGTGGAACCAGCGCTACTTCTGCGCAAATAGGTATTCACGAAAGGTTGGGTGCCGCCATGATTTCTGACCAAGGCCCCGGTGTAATTATCGCAACGCAAGAAATGATCGGTCTTTAAACCGACTTCAGTGAACTTATCTTTAACCGCTTCGCCTAATTGATCAGGTCCGATTTTGGTTTGAAAAAATACATCGAGCCCTAATTGATGCGCGCAAACTGCAACATTAGCTTCTGTCCCGGCTGCTGAAAATGCATAGTTGTTTGCAGTTAATACTGAATCAGTATCTACTGTCATAAAGAGAGCAAGTGATTCACCAAAGGTGTAAAGATCGGTCATTAGTAAGTTGCCCGACCGCCTGAAACATCGAAGGTAAATCCAGTTGTAAATGAACAAGCTTTTGATGCTGCGAACGCAATCACTTCGGCAACTTCATTTGGTTCACCTAAGCGACCAACCGGAATCTTTGAAACCATGTACGCCTGAACATCGGGCGCAACTGTTTCATTAATTGGTGTTCGAATTACCGCAGGTGCAACAGCATTTATCGTGATTCCAAAAGTTGCACATTCTTTTGCAACTCCTTTAACAAAACCAATTACTCCGGCTTTTGAAGAGTTGTATGCCGACATGCCAGGGTTTCCTTCTTTTCCAGCAATTGACGCTAGATGAACAATGCGGCCATATTTATTTGCCTTCATCGATGGCATTAACTCTTGGGTTAACCAGACAGTTCCGTACAAATTGATCTCAATTGTCTTTTGGAATGCTGCCCAATCAACTTCTTCAACTGGTTTTCCAGTTGGACCAGAAATCCCTGCGGAATTTGCGAGCGCATGAATCTGATCATGCTCGGCCAATATTTCAGCAATAACTTTTTTGACTCCCGATTGTGATGACACATCTAAAACCTTGTAACTTGCCTTGCCACCAGCCGCGGAAATTTCGGAGACCGTTACTTTTAGTCCAGCCTCATTTAGATCGAGACAGACCACATGCCCACCACGTTCTGCGATTAATTCTGCGGCGGCTTTACCAATTCCACTAGCGGCTCCCGTCACTAAAACAACTTGTCCAGCAAAACTTGTTAAGTTCGATGTGGCCATCAGCTCTCGTTCTCCATCTCATATTTCAAATTATTCTCAAAACCGATAGTAGTCCAATGACCTCATCGTTTATAGTGCCCGTATGAGTTATGACATTAATCTTAAACTTTGGGACGAACGCGCCTGCCACGTTGGCGAAGGTCCTGTGGCAATTGGCCCAAATAATTCAGAAGTTTTATGGGTCGATATTTATGGAAAAAAAGTTCATCGCAGAAATCTTGAAACCGGTAAGACAAGTAGTTATCAAATGCCAGAGGAAGTTTCTTTCGTAATCCCTGCAGTTGATGGATCTGAACTTTTAGGAACCGCAAATGGCCCAGTTCGCAGATTGCCAGATGGCTCAATTGTAAAACTACCGACTCGCTTTGATGCTGATGGCGTTAATGCATCTTTTCCTAATCGTTGGAACGATGCAAAAGTTGCACCAGATGGTCATTTATTTTTAGGAAGTATGCCATTTGATTGGGCTCAAAGTCCCAATGCCTGTGGCTTATATCGATTAGATAAAACTGGCAAAGAATTAACAAGAGTTCTAGATGGCGTCTGGTTAAGTAATGGACTTGCTTGGTCTAAAGATGGCAAGACAATGTTTTACATCGACACCATGGCAAAATCGATTGATACTTTTGATTATGCAGATGGCCAACTTTCAAATCGTAAGGTTCGCTGGCGCATATCAGATGATTCGCAAGGTTTGCCAGATGGCATGTGTATCGATGCTGAAGATGGAATTTGGGTCGCATTCTGGAACGGTTCTTGTCTGCGCCGCTTCGATAAAGATTTCAACATTACAGATGTAATTCAGATGCCAGTTCCAATGGTTACAAGTTGCGCTTTTGTTGGGCCCAACTTTGAGCAAATGGTTATTACATCAGCACATGATGGCGTTGCTAGCCCTGGCAAGGACTGGGGCAAGACTTTCATCTGCACTCCTAAAGTTCCTGGCGTTGCGCCAACTCTCTTTCCAAACTAAAAACTAATAAGAAGGAATAAAAATGACGGAATCAAGCACCTGGCCATCATCTCGCGATCCCCAAGGCCCGATGAAGAAATCAATTTCACTTCTTGCTAAGCAGAAGATTCAAAGTGCAGATGCCGATGGCCTGCCCGAATCAACAAAGCGTTTTACTGATGGTTCACGATGGAAAATTGAGATTCCATCTGTTGAAGGTCCAGCCGCATTTAAAGTTGTTTTGGAAGAGGCTAAGAAGCATAAGTTGCCAGTAGCCCGTATTTCACAAGGCTCTGGAATCATGATGCTCACCGATACTGAAATTAAAGAGATGGTTGCAATTGGCAAGAGCGAGAATATTGAAGTCTGTTTGTTCGTAGGCCCACGTGCTTCATGGGATATCGGAAAGCAAGTTCTATCTTCTGCTGGCGGTGTTGCAAATCCAACGCTTCGCGGCGGAGATCAACTTCGTTTTGCAGTTGAAGATGTATTACATGCCGCAGACCTCGGTCTTCGCTCAATCTTGGTTGGCGATATGGGCTTACTAAATGTTTTAGGAGAAGCTAAACGCAATGGCGATCTGCCAAGTGATTTCATTCTTAAAACTTCAGTTGCAATGCCTTGCAATAATCCAGCAACTGCAGCGCTAATGGTTTCTATGGGTGCATCAACACTGAACCTTGCTACCGATTTATCACTGCAACAAATCGCAGCAATTCGTGCCCAAGTAGATGTGCCAGTCGATGTTTATGTTGAAGGTCCAGATGATTTCGGTGGCCCAGTTCGACACTACGAAGTTCCAGATTT
>CAWURN010000091.1:0-7933 GCA_963924835.1 Candidatus Nanopelagicaceae bacterium
GGCATTTGGAGCCGCAGGAGTTTCGCTGCCCCATTCGGCAGCGGCACAAGCTCGGTATGGGAAGAAAATACCTTTGAGTCAATTGAAACCTGGAGACTTAGTTTTCTTTGGCAAAAATCGCTACATCTCGCATGTCGGAATTTATATAAGTAAAGGCTTAATGGTAAATGCACCACGTCCTGGTTCTCGGGTAAAAATTGCAAGATTTACTCCAAGCTTCGGTTCACTTAGTTTCTACGGTGCCAGCCGAATCTAATAGCCGCAAGATTCTTCTAGTCACAAATGACTTGGGACCAAGATCTGGCGGTATTGAAACATTTATTCACGGGCTACTCGAAAAATTAGATGGCAACCAAGTAGTTATTTATACCTCTTCACAGACAGGTGATACTGAATTTGATTTGGAGTTAAATCGCAAACATGGCGTAGTCGTCTACCGCGATCGTTCAAAAGTATTGATCCCAACGCTAAGAGTCATAAGAGAAGTTAAGAAGATAATACGCAAGCACAACTCGACCACTATTTGGTTTGGTGCCGCAGCCCCGCTCGCCTTAATGGCGCCGAATTTGCGCAGGGCAGGTGCAAAACGAATAGTTGCACTTACTCATGGCCATGAAGTTTGGTGGGCTAAGTTACCTATTTTCAATTTAGCGATGCGACGGATCGGCAACACTTGCGATGTTCTTACTTACCTTGGGCCATTTACAAAATCTGCTATCTCTAAAGCTGTTGGGAAGAAAGTAAAACTTGTTCAGATTTCTCCTGGAATATCAGTTGAACATTTTCAGCCTGGAGCAAAACCAGCAGAACTACTCACAAAATACAAAATTTCGGATCGGCCAACCGTGCTCTGTGTTGGAAGATTGGTTCATCGCAAAGGACAGGACCAATTAATCGAAGCAATGACTTTAATTAAGAATAAAGTGCCCGGAGCCCTTCTTTTGATAATTGGAAGCGGACCTCGGGAAGCACATTTGAGAAAATTGATTTCAAAATACAATTTAGAGAATGACGTAAAGCTCCTAGGCCGAATTAGTTACGACCAACTTCCAAGACATTTTCTACTTGGCGATGTATTTGTTTCACCATCAAGGTCACGTTTAGCCGGACTTGAAGTTGAAGGGCTAGGAATTGTCTACTTAGAAGCAAGTGCTTGTGGCTTGCCAGTTATTGCAGGGGATTCAGGTGGCGCTCCTGATGCGGTCCAAGTGAATAGAACTGGGCTAGTTGTTGACGGAACCGATGTAAAAGAGATTGCTCAAGCTTGTATCTCACTGCTATCGAATCCAAAACTTTCTAAAGAGTTTGGTTCGAATGGCAGAATCTGGGCAGTTGAAAACTGGAATTGGAATTATTGGGGTGAAAGATTCGCTGAAGTTTTAGAAGGTTAAGATTTTACTTTCAACCGCAATCGCTATTGCCTGAGTGCGATTTACTACTTCAAATTTCCTAAATATTGCGGCCAAATGACTTTTTATTGTCGCCTCCGTTAAAAACAATTCGGAGGCCATCGCTTTTGCGGTAAGACCGCGCGGGAGCAATAGAAGAACTTCTTTTTCACGTTTAGTCAGTGCTTCAGTAGCTCGAATAGTTTTTTTACTCTGTGAAAGAAAATGTTTGGGAAAGCCCAGCAACTCACGTAGCTCATCAATCGTCTCACCTTGGATCTTTGACACTTCCAATAATCCGTTGATTTCGGAGATTGCTTGCCGAATCTCTACCGAAAATATAGTTCTCGAAACTTCATCGGCTGTCGGGATATCAGCGCTCAGAAGTTCACAGAGGATTGAAACTTTCCCACGAATTATCCGCAAGTGACTTCGATCGGCAGGGGAGCATTCAACCAAACCGGCAAGTGAATCTAATTGGTTACCGATTTCGAATAAATCTTCACTTATCTCGTCGTGTAGACCACGAGCAGTTTTCACGTAAAGAGCGCTTCGATTTCCTGACTAAATTCCGCTGCAACCACATGTCTTTTTACAGAAAGTTTTGCAGTTAATTGACCGCCAGGGATTGTGAAATCAGTTGGCAAGATTGTGAATTTGCGAATTGATTCAGCACGGCTAACAGCTTTATTTGCTTCATCGATGGCAGTTTGAACTACTGAAATCAAATCTGGGTCTTTAGTAAGTGTTGCGACTGTCGCGCCATCCTTCTTGTTCGCAGTGATCCAATTCTTTATTGCATCTGGATCAATTGTCACAAGCGCGGCGATAAATGGTTTGTTATCTCCGACAACCATGCATTGGCTTACAAGTGGGTGCGCGCGAACTCGATCTTCCAATACTGCAGGCGCAACATTCTTGCCACCTGAGGTAACAATTAACTCCTTCTTGCGGCCAACAATAGAGAGGAAGCCGGCATGATCAATGGTTCCAAGATCGCCACTCTTAAAGAAGCCATCACTAGTAAAGGTTTCGCTATTGGCCGCATCGTTCTGCCAATATCCATTCATAACGATTGCGCCCTTAATGAGAACTTCGCCATCTTCTGCGATTTTAATTGTTGTTCCTGGAAGTGGACGTCCTACTGATCCAACTCGTTGCGCAGTAGAAAGATTTAGCGTTGCACCTGCTGTTGTTTCAGTTAATCCGTAACCTTCTAAAATATTTATTCCAGCACCGCGATAGAAGTGTCCTAAGCGGGCGCCAAGCGGTGCACCACCTGAAATTGCAGCCTCTACACGGCCACCCATTCCTGCTCTAATTTTAGAATAAACAAGCTTGTCAAAGAGCGCATGCTTAAGAAGTAGCCCAATATTTGTCTTTTTCGAATCTTGCGCTTCGCTATATGCAATTGCAACATCTGCTGCTTTGCGAAAGATGGCACCTTTGCCCGCTGCTTCCGCTTTAGCTTCAGCACCGTTATAAATTTTCTCAAAAATTCTTGGAACTGCTAGAACGAATGTAGGTTTAAAAGTTCCTAGATCAGTTGGAAGTCTGGTGATATCGCCACAGTGAGCCAGATGTAGGCCCGCGGTGATTGCGCCAACTTCAACCATTCGTCCAAACACATGTGCAACCGGGAGGAATAGGAGAGTAGATCCACCTGGTTTTAGGAATAGGTCGCTGGCGCCTTGTACAACATTGCCGCACTCTGACAAAAAGTTTGCGTGGGTCAATTGAACGCCTTTAGGTTTTCCAGTTGTGCCCGAGGTATAAATCAGTGTTGCTAGCGCTTCTGGTTTTAGTTGATTTCTTCGAGTTTCAACATCGCTATCTGAAATTTTGCTCCCAAGATTTGTAAGTTCATCAAGTGCGTCATCGGTAATCGTCCAAATATTCTTGCATGCTGATGTAATCACTGGATTTACAACTTCGCGATGAGCAGGTGTCTCGACAATTATTGCCACGGAGCCAGAGTCAGTAAGAATCCATTCGACTTGCTCGGCACTTGAAGTTTCATAGATCGGAACTGAAACTGCGCCGGCATACCAAATAGCAAAATCCAGAACAGTCCATTCATATCTTGTCTTTGCCATAATCGCGACGCGATCACCAACGTTGATATTCGCAGCCATTAAGCCCTTTGCTACTGCACGAACTTCACTATCGAATTCTTTGGCGCTTACGCCTTGCCAACCCTCGCCCAGTGGGCGGGAAAGAGTTATGCGATTAGGTTCATTTGTAGCGCGATTTGCAACTAAGTCGGAGAGATTTCCGGTGGTCGCTGGCGGAACGATTGCGGGTACTGTGTATTGATCCATAAGGCGAACGCTATCGCCGACTCGGGCTCTTTTGGTAGATGTCTGACAAAGAAATTGCGGGTAACCTTGCCGCATGAGCGACATTTCTGAGAATTCGATAACAATTGAGGCCCCAATTAACGAAGTGGCTGCAGTCCTAACTGAACTTGCAAGCTATCCAACCTGGTCGACTGCGATAAAGAGCGTAGAGGTTCAGGAGAAAGACAGTGCTGGTCGCGCAACAAAGGCAAAGATTTCAATTGATGCCGGAGTTATGAAAGACAGAGTGATTTTGGATTATGATTGGAGTAAATCACCGACTGAAATAACTTTCGAACTTGATGATGCTGACTTGCTGACTGAAATGACTGGCGCATACAAGCTAGTTGATAATGGTGATGACACCACAACTGTTACATATGAATTAACTGTCGCGTTGTCGATGCCAGTTCCCGCGATGATGCGTCAGAAAGCCGAACGCGCAACTATTGATCTTGCACTAACTCAATTAAAAGCCAAACTCGAAAGCTAAGAAAAGTTGGGGAATTCTGACCTCGCTAGTTCTGATTTTGCGATTGGCGTAGATATCGGTGGCACTAAAGTTCTTGGCGGCGTTGTTGATATGCACGGTGCAATTCTTCGTACCTTTAGACAAGATACGCCACGAGAAGGCGGCGAGGCTTTAAATCAAGTTATCTCTGATGTTGTTAGCGAATTATTAACAACTCATAAGACTGACAATATTGGAATTTCTGCCGCTGGTTTAGTTTCATCTGATCGTCAGACAATGCTTGGCGCGCCCAATATAAAAGATTGGGATGGCGTAAATATTGCCAAAGCTCTAAATAAAATTAGCGGAATCAATTGCGTTGTTGAGAATGATGCAAACAGTGCGGCCTGGGCTGAGCGGGTTTATGGGGCTGGCAAAGGCCTAGAAAATGTAATCATGATTACGGTTGGAACCGGAATTGGCGGCGCAGCAATTGTTAATGGAAAACCACTTCGAGGAGCAAATGGAACTGGCGCTGAATTTGGTCATATGCGCGTCGTGCCAGATGGCGAGCTTTGTGGCTGTGGCGTAAGAGGATGTTTTGAACAATATGCATCCGGTACCGCACTTATGCGCCATACCAAAGAAGCAATTGCAAAGAATCCTGCTACTGCAAAAGATTTATTAGCAAGAGGCGATGGAACTATTAACGGATTAATAGGCAGCCACATTACGGCTGCTGCGCAAGATGGCGACAAGATTGCAATCAGCGCCCTCGAAGTTACCGGGGATTGGCTTGGCGCCGGAATTGCTACATTAGCAATGCTCTTTGATCCTTCGATAGTTGTTATCGGTGGCGGAGTTATTGATGCCGGTGAATTACTTTTAGCACCCGCGAGAAAAGCGATGATGCGCGAGATGCCATTCGTAGGTAAACATCCGGTGCCCGAAATTGTTGCGGCAAAACTTGGAAACGATGCTGGATTAGTAGGCGTTGCTGATTTATCTAGAAATTAAAGTTCGACGCCATCCCCAAAATCGTCCTCCGGCCTAGCGGTTCGCCAAATGTAAGTTGAAATACCTCCAATAAATCCAAGTAATCCAGGCCACGGTCCCATTCCCAACAAATCAATATTTGTAATTATTTCAAAGAGCATATAAGAGCCACCACCAACGATTCCGAGAAGTGCTAATCGCGAAATTTGATCAGGGGCGGGCAATTTCGGATTAGGTTGTTGAAAGCCTTCGGGATCATAAGGACGAGCGTCTAATTCATCTAAATATGTTGTTGGTGCTGATTCATCAAGTGATAATCCGGAAACAATAGAATCGAATTCGGCATCAATTAATTCGCGTTCATCAGATTCGTATATTGATTCACCTCGAGATAATTCACCTGAGAGAACATCTAGAATAAAATCCATAGATTCTTCATTTAATAATTCGGCATCATAATCGAGTGCAACATTGTGGAAAGATTTTTCAAATATAACTTCACGGATATCGGCAGAGTAAACATTGTCAATAATGGTTTCGCTGCAAACTGGATGAACTACGTGATCGTTTATCGAATACGAGACCATCAATGGAAGGTCGACCAAGTAAAGATCTCTTTCTACAACTTCCCAAAGTTTGCGAAGTTGATTCAATCCTCGAAGTGGTATTCGTTCATACCCATGTTGTAGGGAACCCGGCTTTGCAACATCACCCGGTCCACCAGGAATTGAGGAGAGGAATAAGGAGAGTGCTGGAACGAATTTGAATCGTTTTCGTTCATCATAAATTGAAGCATTAACAAGAATTGTTCCCGCCAATTCACTTCCTCTAATTTGTGATAACCGCAGAGCTAGTGCGCCGCCCATGGAAAAACCTGCGACGAATACTTGATCACAAGTTTTTTTCAATTCCAAGAATTCTTTTTCTACAACGTCATACCAATCTTCCCAACTAACTTTATTTAAATCACTCCAATGAGTTCCATGTCCAGCCAAAGTTGGAACAACAACCGACAATCCTTTTTCGTGTAATGAAAGTGCCCAAGGTTTTATTGATGCGGGTGACCCACGAAAGCCATGAATCATTAGAACTCCGGTTTTGCCCGCAAAAAGCCGTAAAGATTCGCTTTCTGGGATATTACTCACGCTCAGATGGTGTCATAAGAAGCAGATAAGGCATAAATTATCCCCGTGGTTTACCAAGCTTTAAAATCTTTCCTCATCCCGATTCTGACGCTGCTCTTTCGTCCCAAGGTAACTGGGCTTCGAAATGTGCCGCAGAACGGGCCGGTAATCATTGCCTCGAACCACCTTTCATTTAGCGATTCAATCTTTATGCCGCTTGTTGTTCCGCGCAAAGTGACTTTTCTTGCCAAAAGTGAATACTTCACCTCACCAGGCATTAAAGGTTTTATTAAGAAGATTACTTTTATTGCACTGGGCCAAGTTCCGGTAGACCGATCTGGTGGGCGTAGAAGTGAAGCCGCGCTACTTACCGGTCTAGATCTTTTGGCGAGTGGTGCATGTATTGGTATTTACCCAGAGGGCACTAGGTCACCAGATGGAAAGTTATATAAGGGACGCACCGGAATTGCACGTATGGCAATTGAATCTGGCGCAGCAATTGTTCCGGTTGCAATGTTTAACACCGCTGAAATTCAACCGACCGGAAAAGTTGTTCCGAAGGTTCAGCGAGTGGAAATGATTTTCGGTGAGCCGCTCTATTACACCGGCGATACCTCAGATTTAAAAGTGCTTCGTGAGATCACTGATGAGATTATGAATAAGATTCAAGAGCTATCTGGCCAAGAATATGTAGACATGTATGCATCAGAGGCAAAGTTAATTCTGATGAAGCAACGTCGCGAAGAAATGAAAGATAAGAAGCGCGAAGAAAAATAATTAGATTCCGCTAAGAATCTCAACCCGCTTATCAATATATTTGCACTGATCGCAATTTGCTTTAGCTTCTGGCACTGCGCCCGAAATCATTTTTACGAAATCACTCAAGCGCGAATTGATAAGTTCTGGGCTACGTTCAGTAGGAAACCAATTGCAGGATAGTTCGAGTCCAAAGTTCCCCGCAGAATTTCCACGTACCTTTACTGGTGACCAGACCAACAATCCGGCGGTAGAGACTTTAATTGGTGCATCTTTTGCTGGATTTTCGAGTGCGAAGGCATAAGCCTCAAGTTGTACGGCATAAAACTTCGATTTATCAGTTGGATTTGATTGAAACTTGCAATCAACTATTCCAAAAGTTCCATCCGGGTGTTCCATCAATAAGTCATATTTTCCGCGAATCGCAAATGGAGTGACGACGCCATCGACTTCAATAGGTTTGGAAACTACCCAACCTGCATGCTTGAAAACTTTACCTTCAGGCATATTTGTATTTAGCTCTGCTGAAGTTTTGCCGATGCAGGAGAGTTCTTGCATTTCCGCAAGATCACCGACCAGTGGCATGAAGAGTGGGGCCTTAACTTGGTGGTTGTAGTAAAGCCATAAGCAACGGTGGCAATTATCCCAACCGAAAGTTAGATCACTTGGGCTGATAAATGCACGTGCGTCTTTTGTTAAAGTTATAGGTTCCATAATTCCCTCATTCTGCGCTATCCCACTGACATTTAAGTGGTTATTGGCCGCGAATCGCGCTTAGAAGTGTGAAGAGGCCTAGGACAATCATGACTATTCCACCTGTCATTCGCATTCGAACTAGCCGCTTGATTTCAGTGGCCAACCAATTGCGGATAGTTCCAG
>CAWURN010000092.1:0-8986 GCA_963924835.1 Candidatus Nanopelagicaceae bacterium
GGATCGCACTTCTCAAAGATTTATTCAAAAGTAGTTCCGGGCTATCGCGTTCAAGCAGGTGAACTGATTGCACTTGTTGGAACTTCGGGGGATGCTGCTGGAACTGCGCCACATGTGCACTTCGGAATTTCTTGGCCAACTAAAGAAGGTATTTGGTGGGTTCGTCGCGGCGAGATCTCTCCGTGGAAATACTTAAATGCCTGGAAGGCTGGAAAAGATTTAAGTCCCGCGAAAGAAGTTCTTGCGAAATTGAGAAAAGTCGGAGAAGTTCCTAAGCGCGTTGGTTATTAATTAATTTGTGGAACTAAAAAAGCCCCACCCGAAGGTGAGGCTTTCTTTCTGTTAATGGTTGATTATGCAGGATTAACTGCGTCAGCCTGTGGGCCCTTTGGACCTTGAACTACTTCAAATGTCACGGCTTGACCCTCGTCTAGAGACTTGTATCCGTTGCCTTGAATTGCTGAGTAGTGAACGAAAACATCTTGTCCGCCACCATCAACTGCAATGAAACCAAAACCCTTTTCAGAGTTGAACCACTTAACTGTACCTGTTGCCATGTAGCTTTTTCCTTACGGTAAATGTGATCAATAAGAATTCCTTAAAGATCGGTCTTCCTCTGTACAGATTTACCGAGTGAACGGGTACTGCCAAGCGTCGGACTAGGCAAAAGTGTAACTGCAAATTGGGTAATAGCGAAAAAATATTTCAGGTGTAGGACTAGCCAAAGAGAGTGATTGCGGGCCATAATTGACGCAGTAGTTAGTTCTAGAGCTGCAATTTGAGCGTGTAATTGGTGGGCTGGGGAAGGTCGCACCAAGGCAACCTGATTGATGGTTCTAGGAGAATTACATTGAGTTCATTACCGAGCAGTAACAGCATGCTGGCTGGAGATCTTCGGATTTATTCCGCTCCAAAAGCCTTGCTCCGACATATCCAATGGTCGCTTAATGAAATCTTTGGATACCCGGTCGAATTAAATTGGGAAGCACAACATTTAGCACCAGGTGCGCTCGCAACACAATTGCAGTGGCGAGAATTAAAACCAGTTGCTTCAAAGATCGCAAGCACTCTTAAATCTTGGCATTACCTGCGTTTTGAAGTTCGGGAATTTGCAATTGGATTTAGCAGCAGTGGCGAAGGAGTGTTATATCGCTGCACACCAGATCTTGGGCTACACCAAGCAGTTACTGCATCGACTGGCGATGTAATGGTTCATGAAAATAGGCTGATGACTGCGTTAGAAAATAGTCGGAGTTACGAAACGCTTCGAGATTCGCTCTCTACCGCCCTTGGAATTGCCTGGGACTTGGAACTTGAGAGCTACCGCCGCGGCGTCGGTAGCATCGGGGAGATAAGAGCAGTTAATATCTAGCCATGACGAATGAATTCCAAGAAAAAAAATTGTCCAGTCGTTCAGTCACAACAATAATTGCTGCGTTAATTCTTGCAGTCGGGATGGGATTCGGATTAAGTCTTGTCGGCACTGGTTTGTCAGCAAAAACTGGGAATTCAATTACCGTTACAGGCTATGCAAAAACTTCTGCCGTTGCAGATAATGCGGTTTGGACTTTGAATGTAAGTGAAATGTCACAACAAGTTTCAGCAGCAGTAAAGAAAATTGGCACGAGTGTTGATGCCTTATCAAAATATTTAATTGCTGGAGGACTAGGATCTGATGCTATTGAAGTTGGTGGCGTAAATACATACGCTAATAATGAATACATAAACGGAAATTCAACTGGTCGAGTTTTAAGCTACCAAGCAAATCAAAATGTGACTGTTCGATCAAAAGATGTAGAACTTATTAAGAAGTTATCAAATGGCATGGGAACACTTCTACAGACCGGCGTGAACATCAATAACTACGGTCCACAATTTTATGTTTCGAATTTAGATAAATTGCGCCCACAACTTTTGGCCGATGCGACAGTTGATGCAAAAGAACGAGGACTATCAATTACAAATGCGGTTGGATCAAAACTTGGTCCAGTCCTTGCAGTAACAAGTGGTCCGGTTCAGGTAACCCAACCTGATTCAGTTGATACATCTGCTGGTGGAATGTACGACACATTAACAATTCCAAAGAGTGTAAGCGTGACAGTTTCAGTTAGCTTTAAAGTTAACTAGCTTTCAAAAGATCTAAAGACCAGCACGACGTTATGGCCACCAAAGCCAAATGAGTCGTTAAGGCAGGCAATAGATCCTTTTGGCAGATTGCGCGGAACATCGCGCACGACATCTACGGTTACTGATTCATCTAAGTTTTCAATATTAATTGTTGGTGGAGCTTTGTGGTGGTACATGGCAAGCACGCAGAAAATAGATTCGATAGCGCCAGCGCCGCCAAGTAAGTGCCCAGTCATTGATTTTGTCGCAGAAACTGCAACGTGTGAAATATCGCTGCCAAGTGCGTTTGCAAGGGCATTAGCTTCGGCAACATCGCCAGCAGGTGTTGAAGTTGCATGAGCATTTAAGTGAACAATTTCGGAGAGTGGAATACCAGCATCTGCCAACGCTAATTTCACTGCGCGTGTAACGCCTTGGCCATCTGGGTCTGGCGCCGCAATATGGAAACCATCGGAAGTTAAACCTTGCCCCATAACTTCGGCATAAATTTTTGCGCCACGCGCTTTGGCATGTTCTAACTCTTCAAAAACCAAAATTCCGCCGCCTTCACCAAGTACGAAACCATCGCGATCTTTGTCGTAAGGACGTGATGCTTTAGCGGGATCATCATTGCGAGTTGATAGCGCTTTCATAGATGCAAAACCAGCCATTGGCAATTCATGGATTGCAGCTTCTACCCCACCTGTTACAACAATATCTGCACGATTATTTCTAATCATTTCAAGTGCATATCCGGCCGCTTCTGCGCCAGATGCACACGCACTTACTGGGGTATGAACACCAGCTCTTGCTTGCAATTCAAGTCCGACATTTGCTGCTGGCCCATTTGGCATAAGCATTGGAACGGTGTGCGGACTTACAAAGCGCGCACCTTTCTCTTTCAAAACGTCATATTGTTCAAGCAAAGTAATTACACCACCGATACCTGATGCGATAACAACACCTAGGCGCTCTTTATCAATATCTGGAGCACCGGCATCTTTCCAAGCTTCACGTGATGCAATCATTGCAAATTGTTCTGATCTATCTAAGCGGCGCATTTCTACGCGCTCCATTACTTCTGATGGTTCAACTGCAACTCTCGCCGCGAAGGTAACCGATGCTTCTTGGGCCCACTCATCTTCAAGTTTGCGAACACCACTCTTTCCAGCAAGTAGGGCTTCCCAAGTTGAGGAAACATCACCACCAAGCGGAGTAGTGGCACCAAGTCCAGTTACAACTACGCGACGTCTTGTCATTTAGCGAAGAGTTTTCTACTTACCGTTTGCAACGATGAAATTAACTGCATCGCCAACAGTTGCCATCTTTGTAACTTCTTCATCAGGGATCTTGACGCCGAATTTTTCTTCAGCAGCAACTACAACTTCAACCATGCTAAGTGAATCAACATCTAGGTCGTCAGTGAACTTCTTATCCATTGCGATGATGCCGGCATCAATACCTGCAACTTCAACAACGATTTCCTTGATTCCTGCTAGAACTTCATCAACTGATAGTGCCATTTTGGTTCTCCTTATTTTTTTGTAGTGCGTTACTTTATTGGTCGGAACTTGGTTTAGAGGGTAGTTCAACTACTTGGCCGGCGTATACAAGCCCTGCACCAAATCCTACGAGAAGTGCGCTCTTTCCGTGAAGTTCTGGCTTCTCGGTGAGCAGCGCATCCATTGCCAGTGGAATCGAAGCGGAAGAAGTGTTGCCCGAAGTGCGAATATCGTGGGCGACAACAACTGATTCTGGCAATTTCATAGATTTTACAAGGGATTCAATGATTCGATCATTGGCTTGATGTGGGATAAAAACTTCGAGAGTCTCAGGAGTTAATCCAGCAGCTTCAAGCGCGCGAAGTGCGATTGGCGCAATCTCATAAACTGCCCAGCGAAATACGGTCTGTCCTTGTTGAATAATATTTGGCCAACCAATATCCGGATTACCTGGATTCTTTTTAAATTCTAAGAATGATGGCTCTAGAACAATTGCCTCGCGAGTTTCGGCACTTGCACCCCAAATTGTTGGACCAATTCCAATATCTTTTGATGGTCCGATTACTACGGCGCCGGCGCCATCGGCAAAGATAAATGCTGTTGCGCGATCATCAGGATCAGTGAAATCCGAGAGCTTTTCAGCGCCCATAACTAAAACATTTGTTGCTGTCTTATTTCGAACTAAATCATTAGCAAGAGCAACGCCATAACAAAATCCAGCACAGGCAGCAGAGAGATCAAATGCCGCAGCTTTTACATTTCCTAAGCGAACAAGTAGTTCAGTTGCAGCACTCGGTGCTTGATATGGATAACTAATGGTTGCAAAAATAACTGCATCAATATCCTGCACAGTTAGTCCAGCGCGCTTTATTGCAATTAGCGCTGATTTTTCAGCCATGTCGATAAGGGACTCATCTGCAGCAGCAATATGGCGAGACACGATTCCGGTGCGCTGTTGAATCCATTCATCGGTTGAATCAATGCGTCCGATAATCTCTGAATTCGGAACTACCCGGGGTGGGCGATATGCACCAACTGAAAGGATGCGGGCGCTCTGCACTTCTTGCTTAAATTTAAGCGACATTAGTTGCCACCATGTTCCGCGATAAATGCTTTTGCAGCATCTAAATCTTCCGGACCTTTAAGTGCAAAAGTTTGAATCTCGCTTTTAGCGCGCTTAACTAAACCAGCAAGAGTTCCTGCAGGTGGAACTTCCATAACTCCAGTTACTCCGCACTTAGCCATTGTGTCCATGCAAAGATCCCAACGGACTGGTCCTGCAATCTGTCCAACAATTCGATCTAAAATTTCACGTCCACTTTCAATTACGGCACCATCTTTATTTGAGATAAAAGGAATCATCGGGTCCGCAGCGCTAAGTGAAGCGGCAAGAGTTGCAAGATGTGAAACCGCAGGAACCATTGTTGAAGTATGAAATGCACCAGAGACTGCGAGCGCACGAACTCTTGAACCTTCGGGTGGATTTTCAGCTAGCGCAGCAAGAGCAGTTAACGAACCAGCAGCAACAATTTGGCCCGCACCATTTTCATTTGCGGCAGTAAGTCCCGCTGCATTTATTGCTGCAACAACAACATCGCGATCGCCACCTAAGACGGCAGACATTCCAGTATTTGAGCCTTTCGCTGCAATTGCCATTTGGGCGCTACGGGTTGCAACCAATTTCATTGCAGATACTTGATTTAGCGCGCCGGCAAAAACGGAAGCGGTAATTTCGCCAACTGAATGTCCAGCAACATAACTAACGGCCGAAAGCTTTTGCCAAGACAATTCGCCAAACAACCTCAGTGCGCCAATCAGTCCGCCCGCTACCAAGAGGGGTTGGGCATTTGCGGTATCGCGAATCTCATCGGCATCAGCCAATGTGCCAAGGCGTTTTAGATCTATACCTATTACTTCAGACCAATTGCCTATTAATTCGGCCGCCTTTGTATCCTCTAGCCAGGGTGCGAGGAAGCCCGGAGTTTGGGAACCCTGTCCTGGAGCAAGTAGCGCGAGCATCGGCAAAGTTTAAGGTTGCACCCCCGATACTGCCGAGTATTGGAATCGAGCCTAAATAAGTGGCGTATTTGGTTACTCGTGAGTAACATTTGGCATATGAAAATTGCGGTCTGCGTTAAGCAAGTTCCAGATTCCTGGGCCGAGAAAAAAATGTCGGGTGGAGTTCTAGATCGTGCAAGTGTCGATGCAGTTTTAAATGATTTAGATGAATATGCAGTTGAAGAAGCGCTGCGAATTGTTGAAGCAAATTCTCCAACGAAAGAAGCTGGCGAAGGTAGTGGACACACAATCACTTTAATTTCGATGGGCCCAGATCGTGCAACCGAAGCGATTCGTAAAGCACTTTCGATGGGCGCAGATGATGCAATTCATATCTGTGATGGCGCGCTTGCTGGTTCCGATGCGCTCGCAACTTCATTAGTTTTAAGTAAAGCAATCTCAGATGGCGGCTTTGATTTAGTTATCTGCGGAACTGAATCGACTGATGCTCGAATGAGTGTTGTCCCTGCGATGTTGGCCGAGCGTTTAGGTTGGGCGCAATTAACTTTTGCCGGATCTGTTTCAGTTGATCCAAGTGCTTCAAAGGTTTCAATCGCCAGATTAACTGAATTTGGAATTGAGAATATGGAAGCCAATTTCCCAGCTGTTATTAGTGTTATTGAGAAGATTAATGAACCAAGATATCCATCATTTAAAGGAATCATGGCATCAAAGAAGAAAGTTATAACTGTAAAAACTCTTGGCGATATCGCAATTTCAGCAGACCAGGTTGGCGGTAGCGCATCTTGGTCAACAGTGAAAGATGCAGTTCTGCGCCCGGCCCGTAGTGCTGGAATCAAAGTTGAAGATGGTGGCGATGGCGGCACCAAATTAGTTGATTATTTAGCAGAGAAGCGAGTGGTCTGATGAGTGAAGTATTAATCCTGGTCGATTCAGTTGCTGGAAAAGTATCTAAATCAACTGGCGAACTTGCTACTTTTGCAAAGGCTATTGGCAAAGTAAATGCGGTCGTCTTTGATGCGGCACTTGTTTCACAATTAAGTTCTTATGCAATCGATAATGTGATTGTTTGTGTGGGTGTAGATGTTTCAAAGTTTTCACCTGGTCCAGTTGCTCAGACATTGGCGCAATTAGTTGCAAGCAAATCAGCCGCGGCAGTATTGATCACATCAACATCTAGAGGCAAAGAGATTGCTGGCCGCCTCGCAGTTGCAACGAATTCCGGAATTATTACCGATGCAACTTCAATTGATTCAGATTTAGTTACAACCCAAGCAGTATTTGGTGGCTCAACAACAGTCCATGCGGCCGTAACTCACGGAACAACTATTGCAACGATTCGCGCAAATTCCATTGAACCAATTGCAGGAACTGCGACCCCAACAACTGAAGATTTCACACCAACTATTTCCGATGCTGCAAAACTTGGTGTTGTTACATCGACGCAGCCAGTTGTAAAAGGTGGCCGACCAGAATTAACTGAAGCATCAATCGTGGTCTCTGGTGGCCGTGGAACAAATGGCGATTTCAAACCAGTCGAAGCCTTCGCAGATATTCTTGGCGCCGCAGTTGGTGCATCTCGCGCAGCAACCGATGCCGGTTGGTATCCACATACACATCAAGTTGGCCAAACTGGAAAATCTGTTAGCCCGCAACTTTACGTAGCCTGTGGCATCTCTGGTGCGATTCAGCATCGCGCAGGTATGCAGACCAGCAAGATGATTGTGGCAATCAACAAAGATCCAGAAGCACCAATCTTCGAATTGGCCGATTATGGGGTAATCGGGGATTTATTCAACGTATTGCCACAAGCAACTACGGCTTTAACCGCTAAGAAGGCTTAGCGACTTAACTTAGTTATCCTTAGCGCATGACTATTTATCTTGATCATGCTGCTACAGCACCGATCAATGATGCGGCAATTGATGCGCTAAATATTGCGATGCGCAAACTCGGAAATGCCTCAAGTATCCATAATCAAGGTCGTTCGGTTCGTAAGGATGTCGAAGATGCTCGACATAAATTGTCAGAACTAATCGGCGCTAATCCATCCGAAATAATTTTCACCGGTTCTGGGACTGAAGCAAATAATTTAGCAATTAAAGGTTTCTTCTGGCAGCACCCAGACCGAAATTTAATAGTTACATCCGCTTTCGAACATCATGCAATTCTGGATCCAGTTGAATGGCTGGTTGAACATGAAGGCGCTGAGCAAGTTTTAATTCCAATTACTAAGGCCGGGATTATTGATTTAGATTTTCTCGCCAAGGTTGTTGCAAGTAGGGGTAATGAAATAGCGGTTATAAGCATCATGCATTCGAATAATGAACTCGGCTCAATCCAACCAATTGCCGAGATCGTAAAGATTGCTGGAGATATTCCGGTTCACACCGACGCGGTCCAAAGTTTTGGCAAAGTTGAATTTGATTTTGCAGCGTTAAATGTAACTGCAGCAACCATTAGCGCTCATAAAATCGGTGGCCCACTTGGGGTCGCTGCTCTAGTTTTAAAGCGTGGTCTTGATCTAACTCCGGTTCTGCATGGTGGGGGACAAGAGCGCGAAATTCGAAGCGGAACACTTAACGCCCCTTCGATTGTGGCATTCACTGCCGCAGCTGAATATGCGATTGCAAATATGGCTACCAACTTCACAAAAATTCGCGAGCTTCGAGATTATTTTGTTACTGGGCTTAAGAAATGTGTTCTTGATGTTTCAATTAACTCGATTACCGATCCAGCGCTTCCCGGAATTGTGAATGCAACTTTTCCTGGCACCGAAAGTGATGCGCTACTTCTTCTCCTTGATACTGAGGGAATCAGTGCATCCGCCGGTTCCGCATGCAGCGCTGGCGTTCCAAGACCAAGCCATGTACTTGTCGCACTTGGTTTAAGTGAAAGTGATGCTGATGCTTCACTGCGTATTTCAATCGGGACCACAAATACGAAAGTTGAGATAGATCAAGTTCTGGCAATTTTTCCCAGCGTTGTTGAACGAGCACGAAATGCCTTTGTAGTTAGTGGGTTGAATTAATGAAACTTATTGCGGCAATGAGTGGTGGCGTCGATTCTGCAGTTGCTGCAGCCCGCGCAGTAGAAGCCGGTCATGAAGTTATTGGTGTGCACCTTGCACTTTCTAGCAACCCACAGAAATATCGCTCTGGCGCCCGTGGTTGTTGCACGATTGAAGATTCGCATGATGCAAGACGTGCGGCAGATGTAATTGGAATTCCATTTTATATCTGGGATATGGCCGAAGAATTTCATGATGGCGTTGTCGAAAATTTCTTATCCGAATATTCCGAAGGCCGCACACCAAATCCATGTCTTCGTTGTAATGAAAAGATTAAATTCGCTGCGGT
>CAWURN010000093.1:0-3979 GCA_963924835.1 Candidatus Nanopelagicaceae bacterium
AGATTCTTAGCAGGCCCTTCGCGACGCAGATCTAAATAGCGATACTTCAATCTAACTTCTTCGCTAATTGTGCTGAGGTCGCCACTGTCGACAGGGAACGGGAGGGCTGCCGCTTCGCTTAAAACTTCCAAAGTTTCGCAGACTACTTCAATCTCACCAGTAGCAATATTTGCATTTTCATTGCCAGCAGGACGAACCCGAACTGTGCCAGTTATAAGTACGCACCATTCAGCACGAAGAGAACCGGCAAGTGATTCATCATTTATGACAACTTGCGCAGCACCAGAAGAATCTCGCAAATCAATAAATGCAACGCCACCATGATCCCGACGTCGGGCAACCCAGCCAGCAAGTGTTACCTTGGAACCAACATCGCTCTTACGCAATGAACCAGCAGTGTGCGTTCTAATCATCTTTAATGGGCTCCGATATTTTCTTAGTTAGCTTGAAATTCTGCGCGTAAGGTGGAGATTCTAACTTCTTTTGACTCCCCAGTATTCATATCTTTCAGCGCGACTGTTCCAGATTTGATTTCATCACTACCAATAACCGCACTGTATCTAGCCCCACTTTTGTCGGCCGACTTCATCGCACCCTTTAACGCCCGGTCACCGTAAGCCATATCGCAAGCGATCCCAGCGGTGCGAAGGTCGTTAAGGAGATTTGCGACATAGGCTTTCTCCGCAGAACTAAGTGCAATTACAAAAAGATCTAGTTCGGATTTGTTAGATGTGGAATCGAAGAGCCCTTCTGCTTCACATGCAAGGAGAACTCGATCGATTCCGAGTCCAAATCCAATTCCTGACAAATCGCTGCCACCGAGTTCCGCCATCAAGCCGTCATAGCGACCCCCACCACCAATTCCAGATTGCGCACCTAACTTGTCGCTGACAAATTCGAACGTTGTTCCAGTGTAATAATCAAGGCCACGCACCATTCGTGGATTTATCGTAAAAGCAATGTTCGCCTTGGCTAAAAGTTCTTGTACTCGCGCAAAACTTTCGGCGCTCTCGATCGATAAATAATCTAACAATAGTGGCGCACCAGACATTGCCTCCTGGGTTTCCGGACGTTTGTCATCAAATAACCGCAGAGGATTTAAGGCAGCACGAGCAATTGTTGCGTCATCTAATTTTAGATTCGCAATGTAGGCCACTAAATCTTTGCGATGATTTGCTCGACTCTTTGCATCGCCAAGCGAAGTTATTTCAAGGCGATAGGACTTGAGGCCTAATTTCTTAAATGCTCTATCGGCAACGGCGATTACTTCGAAATCAATTTCAGGATCGTTCAACCCAATTGCTTCGATACCAACTTGATAAAACTGACGATAGCGTCCAGCTTGTGGCCGTTCTGCGCGAAAGAATGCTCCGGAATACCAAACTTTTACCGGCAAAGTTAATTTGTCTAATTTGTTTTCAATAACACTTCTCATAACTCCGGCAGTTCCTTCCGGGCGAAGGGTTAAGGATCTTCCGCCTCGATCTTCAAAGGTGTACATCTCCTTCGAAACAACATCCGTTGATTCGCCAACGCCACGTTTAAAGAGTTCGGTATCTTCAAAAACCGGAAGCTCCATCAATTGATAGCCAGATTTTCTTGCAGACTCAATCAAAGTTTCGCGAACAAATTCAAAATACTGGGATCGGGGCGGGAAGTATTCACTCACGCCTTTGGGGGCCTGTAGTTCGCGCATCATTCCCCCCGCTCTGGTTTTGATTGCAGAAAATCGTTCTGCAAATACGGATTCATAATCCGCTCCCGACCAATTGTAGTTTGTGCACCGTGTCCGGGAAGGACTATTAATTCATCATTTAAGGGCAATATCTTTGAAATTAAGGAATTTCGCATTGCGCTAGGCGAGCCAGTTGGTAAATCAGTTCGACCTATTGCCCCAGCGAACAACACATCTCCTGAAATCAAGAACTCTTCGTTCACAGTAAAAATTGCTGATCCGGCGGTATGTCCTGGGGCATGATTTACAACAATGTCGAAACCAGCGATTTGAAAACTTTCACCGTCAATAACTTCGCGGACTACTTCGGGTTCTTCAAATTTTGTAACCCCGAGCGATGCCATAATCTGTTGGCTCTCACCACCTGGAGTTAAGGCCCGAAATGGATCAGCTAATAACTTCCGATCTGCAGTATGTATTAACGTCGGAACTCCGTACTCGTTTGCAAAAGGTCGAACTGAAAAAGTGTGATCCAGATGGCCATGGGTTATAAGTGTTGCAATGGGTTTCAAATTATGTTTGTTTATGACCATTTTTATGGCAGATAATAAATCCGGATTAGCCATCCCTGGGTCAACGATAAAACATTCTGAATTCTTGGTCGGGGCAAATATCCAACAGTTTGTTGCAAAATATGGGGCGGCTATAACCTCAAGAATCAAAGTTTCCCCCTCTACTTCACGCCTGCGCGCTCGAATTTTGAACTAAACGGCTGCTGCCACTTTTGCCATAGCAATAGTTAAGGGTATCTTTAGCCCGCACGCATATCTAATTAAGCAAGTCATAACGAAGGTTTGCAACTCCGCAAACCAACCGCGCAACGAGAGCGAGTATTACCATGATGGACATCAACCCAACCGAAGTAGCCCAAGCCGTAGCAACTGGCGATTCAAATCTAAGCGCTGCTTCTGCACTAATCGGAGATCCTTCAAAATTCGGTCGCGTTGATCAAGATGGTATTGTCTATGTGCAAACCTCAGCCGGTGAAAAATCAGTCGGTTCGTATCCTGGAAAAAGCCCAGAAGAAGCGCTCGCATATTTTGTTCGTAAATTTGAAGCCGTTGCATCAGAAGTTGCACTGCTAGCAGCCCGTATTAAGAGCGGTGCGATGGTTCCATCAGATGCCGCAGAAGCAGTTGTTAAATTACGCGATACCGTCGCAAACCTAAATGGTGTTGGAGATTTAGCAACCCTTGCAGCATCCGTTGACCAAATCCCAAATTTGATTGAAGATCACCGTGCTGCATATCAAGAGCGCAAAGATATCGAATCCGCAGTACGCGAAGCTAAACGTGCGGCTTCTCTAATTGTTAAGGAGAAATTGGTTGTAGAAGCAGAATCTCTCGCTCTCTCCGAAAGCTGGAAAACTACTAGCGAAAGACTAAAAGTTTTACTTGACGAATGGAAGGCCGCTCCACGTCTCGACAAGACAACCGACACCGAACTTTGGAAGCGTTTCTCTTCATCACGAAATAAGTTTGATAAGCGTCGACGCACTCACTTCGCTGCACTGGAATCTGTCCAGCATGAAGTTGCGGCCAAGAAGGAAGAAATTGTTAAGCAAGCCGAAGCGCTAGCAACTTCGAAGGAATGGCTTCCTACCGCCCATAAATTCAAGGAACTCATGGATGCTTGGAAAGCATCTGGCCGCGGAAAGCAGAGCGTTGATGCGAAACTTTGGGCGCGCTTCAAAGCTGCGCAGGATCAATTTTTTGCTGCAAAGAATTCCGACTTAGATAAACGTCAGACAACAATGGCTACAAATCTTGCAAAACGTGAAGAGTTAATCATTAAATTTGAAGAAATACTTCCAATCACTGATTTACAGAGCGCAAAGAAGAACTTCCGTGCACTTATGGAGCAATGGCAGAAGATTGGAATGACAGAGCGCAGCAAGCGTGCTGCTTTAGACACTCGCTTATCTCGAATTGAAGATGAAATTCATACTCTCACTGAAGAGCAGAACCGTCGCACCGATCCAACAGCAATTGCACGTGCAAATAACGTTGTACAGGGTCTAATTGATGCGATTGCGGGTTACGAATCCCAAGCTGCAAAGGCAGAGGCTGCAGGCAACGTTGCTAAAGCTAAAACTGCACGTGAAGCAGCAGAAGCGCGAAAAGTTTGGCTGGCTGAAGCACAAAAAGGTTTATCAGACTTCAAAGCTTAATTATTAGTAACGCGATAAACATCGTAAACACCTTCAATAGATCTAACGCTGGCTAAAACCGCATCTAAGTGCGA
>CAWURN010000094.1:0-15207 GCA_963924835.1 Candidatus Nanopelagicaceae bacterium
TATTTCCCGCTGCTGGCTTATTAACGATGGACATGATTGTTTCCTTCTTCCGGCTAGTAATTAATTAACTAAAGTTTTTTGGGAATTTGCATTGCTGTTGCTCGAATTGCTAGTTGAAGGAGCCGCGCGGAGAAGTGCGATCTCACCTTCAAAGTCTTCAAGTGTGGAGAACGAACGATATACCGAGGCAAAGCGCAAGTATGCGATTTGGTCTAATTCGCGGAGTGGCGCGAGGATTGCCATTCCAACTTCTTGTGCTTCTACTTCTGCCTGACCATCAGAGCGGAGTGTCTCTTCAACTCTCTGAGCCAGTAGTGCTAAGTCGTCATCACTTACTGGGCGTCCTTGGCAAGCCTTGGAAACACCAGAGATAACTTTCTCGCGGCTAAATGGTTCAGTAGCTCCTGATCTTTTTATGATCATCAGGATTGAAGTCTCAGAGGTCGTGAACCGGCGATTACATGATGTGCATTCGCGGCGGCGGCGAATCAAAGTTCCGTCTTGCCCAGAGCGAGAATCGACGACTCGAGAGTCCTCGCTTCTACAAAATGGACATAACATTCTTGGATTTCCCCTTCAACTACTGTTTAAGCGTTATTTAAAGTAAGTGCCCTAACATACTGGAAAACCACTACTTATGGAAGTAAATCGCGGTTTGACCCCTATATGTAGTAGGAACTGTAGACCAAAACTCGAGGGTTTAAAGGAGGCTGTGCGGCGTGTCGGGACGAAAAACTACTTAAGCGTTATTTGGCAGGCACCCAGAGCTTGGTTCCAGGCTCAAGATCTGTTGAATCCAGGCCATTGGCTGAAACGATCTGATCCACGACGGATGAGAGATCAGATCGGGCTCCTTTATTTAGTGCATTCAAAGAAGAAGCAATAGACCAGATGGTCTCGCCACTAGTCACAACAACTTGCATGTAACCAGATGTACCGGTCTTAATAACTTCAGTAGATGCAACACCGTGGTCGCTTAGAGATGCGCTAAAACCAGCGCCAATTACTATCAATAGCGATGCGCCAACAAGCGTTCTTGCTAGCTTCTGCTTCCGATTAAGAATCCGGTGATTGCTCATTTACTTCTCCTACTTAACCTTGTTACCAAGAACCGAGGGGATTCGGTTATTCGAACAAGTGTTCTAAAAGGAACTATAGGTCAACCCACTGACACATGCAAGTGAAAACCGAACAAATGTTCGCTTTTTTTGGAAATCTGGTTTATGCTTCTTCCATGAGCAAAAACGAGAGTAAATCCCCAAGCAAAAAGAATGTAAGTGAGCTTCCAGACGGCCCAGCCAATGAGCATGGCCTGACCCCTCGCCAAGCCAAGATCCTCGACGTAATTCGCACCGCAATCGAGACCAACGGCTATCCCCCTTCAATGCGCGAGATCGGCCAAGCTGCCGGCCTGGCCTCCCCAGCCTCGGTTTCCTATCAATTAGAGACCCTGGTTGAAAAAGGATTCATCCGCCGCGATGCCACAAAGGGCCGCGCTCTAGAAATTACCTACCCAAGTGAGGGCGAAGCAATTACGCCAGAGAAGACCCGCAATGTGCCGCTTCTCGGAACTATCGCTGCCGGATCTCCAATCTTGGCCGAGACCAGCTTTGATGAAGTCTTCCCGTTGCCAGAATCATTGGTGGGCAAAGGCGATGTTTATATGCTTAAAGTCAAGGGCGATTCCATGGTCGATGTCGCAATCTGCGATGGTGATTATGTTGTTATTCGCGCCCAGAGCGATGCCAACAAGGGCGAGATTGTTGCCGCAATGATTGATGGCGAGGCCACTGTTAAAACTTGGTCGAAGAAAGATGGCCATCATTGGTTGCTTCCTGCGAACGATAATTACGCACCAATCCCTGGCGATGGAGCGCAAATTCTTGGAATCGTAACGGCGGTATTGCGCAGTATTCGCTAATTTCAGAGTGGGCAGGATTTAGCTACTGCATATGGTGCGCTTCGCAGAGGTATCGAGAACGTAGATCGCTCTACCCTGATTTCAATTTTACAAGAGACCGCCTAGCGTTTCTATTAGGCGGTCTCTTTTAACTTACTTTTCGTTAGCCGTGAACTGTGGCCACTGCTTCAATTGCCTTTGGATTCTTACTCTTCAAGTAGAAGAGAGCAATTATTCCAATGACAATCCAGACACCCATTGCTAGGGCGCCATAGGTAAGTGGTGCTGAAAGTGCCACGATGAATTTCAATCCTGGGATTCCAGTAATTCCTGCTGCATTAAAGAAACCAGGAACTAGGAAGATAAATCCAACGATTGGAATCAAGATGTGAATTACTGGATGGCGCTCATCTTTGCGGTGCTTTGTGAAGTAACCAATGCATGCCAAGTTAGCCAACATGTAAACCGGAACGATCGCAACAACAAGTGCGGTTGCAACTATTCCAAATGCCATCTGAGGCTTGTACTTAAAACCAAGGCCAAGTGCAATTATTAGTCCTAGAACTAGCTGAACAAATACTGCATTTGCAGGTGACTTATATTTAGGATGCAACTTCGCAAGTGAAGCTGGCAGTGCGCCAGCACGGCCGAATGCGAATGCGGTACGTGTAAATACGTTCGCACCACCATTTGCATTTGCGATTGTTGAGTTAATGATTGCAAATAGAACTAGTACCCAAAAGACAGTTCCAACGCCCTTTGCTACGCCATCCCATGGGACACCGTTGTTATAAGCAGCAAAGTCTTTGAACTTCTCTGGTCCGAAGGTAACTGCTGCAGCATAAGTTGTCAGTGCATAAAGCGCACCGATAGATACAGTTGCAATCATTACCGCTTTTGGAATGTTCTTCTTAGGATTTTCAGTTTCTTCAGCTAATGGCGCAGACGCTTCAAAACCAGCGAATGCTAGAAGACAGAAAACCGAACCTGCAATTACGCCAGACCAACCGCTAAAGCCTTCGGCATTTGCGTACTCAGGAGTGAACACTGCAAGATCGTTATTACTTCCGGCCTTAACAATTAATACCAAACCAAGCACAACGAAAATTACGATCTCAATTGCGCCCAGGATTACGCCAACTTTTGCCGATGTACGAATACCGCGATAGACCAACCACGCGACAAGTACTGAACCTAGGACTGTGAATATCCACCAGTTATTAGCAGAGAATGAAGCCTGCTCAGCATTCCATTCACCAGCAACCGTGTAACCAAGTTGCAACATAACTAAGGGAACAATCAAAATTTCTACAGCAACATATGCCCAACCAACCAAGAATCCAACCCAAGGACGAAGACCGATCGCGCTGTAAGTTGCAACAGATCCTGCAGATGGAATGTGTGCTGCTAATTGGCCCACGCTAGATGCAGTGAACAAAATTCCAATAAAAGCGAAAACCACTGCAAGTGGAAGTGCTCCGCCTGCTAATGGTGAACCGAATGGAATTGATGCAGCAATTGCTGCAGCCGGTGCCATGCAACAAATCGATTGGAATACGACTTCGCGTAATCCAACGGCGTTACGTTCTAGTTGTGACACGATAGAACCTCTTCTCTCCAATAATCGAACTTGGAAGCCCGATTGCTTAAGAAAAGGGTTCCAGAATTTTGCGCCTACGGAGCGGTATTAAAGAGGTGTGTTCATAAAATTTTTACCTATCTACTGGGCAATATTGGGCGCGGATGCGTGAGATTTGGGAGGCATGCGGACTACCCTCTTCATATGACAATTGCACGCAATATTTTCTTGCTCCTTCACGTAGTTGGTTTTTTCGGCATTCTCGGCGCACTACTTTCCCAAATCCCTAAACCACAGAAGCGCATTCTCGGTGGGGCTATGCACAGCGCACTCCTCTCGCTTATTTCCGGAATCGCACTTGTCGGCATTCGCACTTCCCTACATGCATCCGATGCGGCTAATTGGGACGCTCCGGATCACACAAAAGTTGGAATCAAATTTTTGATTCTCGCAGTAATTCTTTTTCTTGGTTATAAAAACCTCAAGAAACCAGCAGTTTCTACCAAGATTTGGGTAACAATGGTTGGCCTTGCGGTTGTTAATCTTGTTATAGCTCTCGCACCTTAATTTAATTACTTACAATTACAACATTTGTAATTTTGCAGGACGCTATTTTTGATTGTAAAAATTCTCCTTCTATCGGATCAACCGTTAAATCAAAGCGCGACTTAACCGCAATCCAATTTGAAATATATGCGCATTGCGCATTTGTGGGTAACCAGCCCGCCACATCCCGATCGCCCTTCGAGCGATTCAAACTTGCAGTAACTGCCAATAGCGAGCGCGAATCATCTAAGTCATTTGCGAATTCCATTCGCTGCGTCGATGTCCAAGCCCATGCCCCAGATCGCCAGGCTTCTGCCAACGGAACCATGTGGTCGATGTCTAGACCAGTTGGATTTGTGAAAACTTTTCCATCGTATGGACTCTTCCACTTTCCACCTGACAAATAACATTTCGCCCCAACTCGTGGCTTAGTCGTTGCCTCAGCAATCAAAACCTCATACCTTGTGTTGCAGCCATCTTTATCGGCATCAATCCAGTGACGAAAAAGGCTTCTGGAATATCCGCCCACCTGATCTTCTGTCACGGTAAGAGTAATTTTCTCTGCCGCAAAAGTCGGTGAAATGTTTAGCGAGAGCATTAGTGCCGGGCAGAGACCAAGAGCAATCCACTTCGATGTATTCACGCCATCAGATTACCCAGAGTAAGCGCCCCGGAATAGAAAAAAACGATTTACCGCACTAACCTTCCCCCCATGACATATCAATTGCGTGACCTAAATGGAAAAGTTGTAATCATCACTGGCGCCACCGCAGGAATCGGTGCCGCTGCCGCGAAAGCCTTAGTTGAGATGGGCTGCAAAGTTGTTTTGAACGCCCGGAACGAAGAGCGCCTTAAAGGGATGGTTGCTGAACTCGGTGCAAGCGCAGTTTATGTCGCCGGTGATTGTTCAGAACCAGATCTTGCTCGCAAGGTTGCAAAGGCCGCAATCGATAACTTCGGAACAATCGATGCCGTCGTTCCAAATGCCGGAATCGGTTTCTATGGTTCAATTCTTGATCACAGCGATGAAGATGTAAATCGCATGATGCGCACAAACTATGAGGGAACAGTTCACATGATTCGCGCCGCGCTTCCAACAATGTTGGCTAAGAAAGAGGGCGATGTAATCATCGTTGCATCTGTTGCAGGATTCCGCGGTGGCGACATCGAAGCTATCTATGCCGGAACCAAACATGCCCAAGTTGGTTTTGCCGGTTCACTTGATCGCGAGCTTCGCGCAAAGGGTGTCCGTGTTGCACTTGTCTGCCCTGCCGGAACCGAGACTGAATTCGCGCTTGGCTTCGGTCGTACCGCTGGTGAAGAAAAGTTAAAAAATTATTTGCGACCAGAAGATGTTGCTTTTCAAATCACAACCATCATGAGCCAACCACGTTCGGTTCGCACACATGTATGGAAAATGTGGTCCATGCAGCAAGATTCTTAAATTAGCTAGCCCTTAACTACCGCTTTAATAATTGCTTCAGGAGTTGCGTGCTCGCCAACTTTTGCATCAACACTTGTTGCAATTCCATTTTTCGCAGCCGCTGCAAAAAAAGCTAATTGCGCAGCAATATCAGTCATCCAATACATCGCCGATGGCCCAGCCCGATCCAAAATTCGCTCGGCTTGCGCAATTCGCGCATCAGAAAACTTTTCCACATCGTTCTTATCATCTTCAACAATTGCCAATAAATATTGCTTAATCTCAAATGCAATTCCGGTCTTATCGCCATCATCATCAATTAGCGTTTTGAGTTCGGCATCCAAGCCGCGCATCTTTCGACCTTCGCGCTTTTTTCGGGATCTGCGCTCTATATATAAATAGACCAGCGCTGCAATGAATAGAAATTCAAACATTTTCTGCCCCTCTCGATGGCTCAAACCTAGATTTAAACCTATTCCCAACCCCTGACATCACGGTAATCCCCCAGATTCAAGCCCGCCATGGTTACCCTTTTACTCATGAGCAAAGAAATCACATCCCAAAGTCTTCGTAAGATAAACATCTTCGCTGGAATTCTTCATCTGGCACAGATGGCTGCAGTACTTGCACTAAGCAACGACTTCGCACTTCCAGTCACTGCGAACTACATGTCTGGCCCGCCGGGATCCACATACGCCGAACCAGTCATTCTATTTAGTACTCCAGTTGGTTTAACAGTTGCAATTTTTCTTGGTCTATCTGCACTCGCTCACTTCATTGTCGCAAGTCCACAATTTTTCCCACGTTACAGCGCAGGCATAGCCGCAAAGCGAAACTATTTCCGCTGGGTTGAATACTCAATCAGCTCTTCGGTAATGATTGTTTTGATTGCACAGGTAACTGGTGTTGCAGAAATTTCAGCAATAATCTCAATCTTTGGTGTTAACGCATCAATGATTTTATTTGGTTGGTTGCAAGAGAAATATGAGAACCCAGGAAGTGGCGGTTGGCTTCCATTTATCTTTGGTTGCATCACCGGAATCGTTCCGTGGATTGCGCTTCTCTTTTATGTGTTCTCTATTGGCGGCGTTGGCGATACTTCGGCCCCAGCATTTGTCTATGGCATTGTCTTGACAATATTTATCTTCTTCAACTCATTCGCACTCGTGCAATGGTTGCAATATAAAAAGGTCGGAAAGTGGTCAGAATACATTCGCGGTGAACGCACTTACATCACGCTTTCACTCGTCGCTAAATCACTTCTGGCTTGGCAGATCTTTGCCAACACTTTAATCCCTGCATAGCGCTTCTTAAAGTTTTAAAAAATGACTCCCGGTGACTAAATCGGGAGTCATTTGGTGTGCGTATGACTGGTAGGAATCGAACCCACGACCATCTTCTTAGTCAGAGAAGGGCTCTATCCGCTGAGCTACAGCCACACGCATGCGAAAGTTAGCCCTGATTACATTCTGTTAAATTTTTTGAAAATGATTTTGTGAATAGAAATTAGATGTGCATAAAGAAATTCAGGAAAATAATGTTAAGGTTTACGAACTTAGTCAGAGAAGGGTTAGTCTGGGTGTTATTGTTCGTCTTGTAGTCATAGAGGTGCGCAATACAATCTGAGCTAAAAGAAAGAGCCCCGCAGAGAAATCTGTGGGGCTTTTTTTATTTCACGGACGTTGCAATTGGAATAACAATTTCGTTGTATTGAATGAAACCAGGTTTCAAAGGTGGATCGAACCTACAAATTCGATTTTCTCCGGATAGCACAATGTTCTCTCGCTCTGCGGAAGCTCTTAGCTGCTTGATTTTCGCTTTCGCCAATTCTTCAGTCGCTCTTCCCCGAAATGAAGTAGCAATGCAATTCTCGGAACCTAATTCGCGCAAAACAACTTGTGAATCATTTGGATGTGACAAGTGTCCGAAGGAGCTGCCCGAAGGCATTACAAACGAGACGAACCAATCATCAGTTTTATTGTTCTCTTCTCTTTGGGCCGCAATTACGGGAGCCGTCATCGCAATTTTCTGCGACCCCTTATTTCCTTTAGAAATGTAATTGAAAAGCGAAGAAAATGCAGCACTCGAAGCAGTTGAATAGTGAGCCGATACCTTCACTTCTGCAAGAACACATGGTGGATATTCGCGGACTTCAAAATCATGGAATGTCTGTAAAACCTTAAATTCTTGTCTCTCGGTCATAGTTCAATGTTACTTAGCAATTTCAACTGAGGCGAGTATTAATAATTTTTCCAGCCCAGGCTAAATCTTTTTCACTTTCATGAGCCACAACAACAACGGTGTTGCCACTTTTTGCTAACTTTGTAAGTAATTGGATAATTCGCTTTCGGCTCTCAATATCCTGCGCTGCGAGTGGCTCATCCAATAAAAGAATTGGCGTATTTTGAGCAATGGCTTGGGCTATGGCAACTCGTTGAGTTTCGCCCCCGGAAAGTGTTGTTACCTGGCGATCAGCAAGGTTAGTTAGTTCTAAAGCTTCCATAACTTCATCAGCCGGTCCTGCCATTTCAATAATTTGTTTAACAGTAAATCCTAGAGAATAAAATTGACTTTGAATTGCCATGGCACGAATCTTTGCTAAATCTTTTGATTTGCAAGTTGCTGGTTGCACGTCATCAATAGTTACTGTTCCATTTGTTGGAATCACTGAACCAGACAGCGCAGCAAGCATCGTAGATTTTCCAGATCCATTTGGGCCAACAATTGCGGTAATCGTTCCGGAAGCAATTTGCTCGGAAAACCCAGAGATAATCGTGCGGCCTGCAATCTCTAGCGTTATTTCACTTATCGAAATCATGGAGTTCTCCAAATATTGTTCCGCTTTGTTACTAGCAAAATAAGAACCGGAGCACCTATTAGCGATGTGACCAGTCCAATCGGTAGCTCATTGGGCTGCGCAACTGTCCTTGCAACAGTGTCTGCGACTAACAAAATAAAAGCCCCGATTAGCGCGCTTTGGATTACTAAGAATCGGTGTGCTGGTCCATAAATAAAGCGCGCAATATGCGGCGCAGCCAAGCCAAGAAACGCAATTGAACCAACTGTGCTTACTGCGCCACCGGCTGCAATAGATAAAGCTATCAACGCTCCCATGCGAAGCTTCGAAACATCAACACCTAGATTGAAAGCAGTGGTATCACCTAGCGACAACCGATCTAAATCTGGGGCAATTTTTAGCGCCAGGATAATTCCAGCAACACAGGTTACAAAAATTCCAAGCAAGCTCTCTGTTGTAATGAGAGATAACGAACCGAAATTCCAGAATGAAATCGAACGGGCATCTGCGCGACTAACCAGTGCGGTAGAAATTCCAACGATTGCGCTTAACATCGCGGTGACTGCAATACCGACAATGATTAAGGTGAACGACGAAAGCCCACTTCGGGTTGATGCCAATTTGAATGTGAGAGCAGTTGCTGCAAGCGCTCCAAGAACACCAAACGCGATTGCACCTAGTGAACCCACCTGAACGATTCCGAATAAGATTGCAATTACAGTTGCAAGTGATGCGCCTGCGGCTGTTCCAACAATGCTTGGTTCGGCAAGAGCGTTATTGCATGCACCTTGAGCCATCAGCCCAGCAACGGCTAAGGCTGCGCCTACTAAAATTGCCGCAATAACTCGTGGGAATCGTATCTGCCAGAGAATTTCATTCTGGCCTGGATGAAGTAACTCGTTCCAAAAATTTTCAACTTGAGTTGCACCGATTGAAAGTGAACCGATAGTTGCAACAAGTAACAGAAGAACTGTTAGAGCTGGAAAATGGCGCTTCATTTATTCATCACCTCATCAAGTGCTTTGCCAAGCTCTGTGACTAGTGAAGTTGTGCGTGGACCAAACGATAAGAGCAATGAATCATCGACATCAATAATTCGGGAATTCTTTCCCGCAGGCGTCTGGGCAATTCCAGGAAGTTTAACTAATCCACTTACTCCCCCAACAGATTCCAAACCTTTACTCATCACCAGAATTACATCTGGTTTGGCAGCGGCAAGTGCTTCGGCAGTCAGAGTATTAAATGCGCGTGGCAAAGTTTCTGCGCCAACATCAGTTGCACCAATTGCTTTCAACAATGAATCAGTGCCAGAACCTGGGCCACCCATTAAATAAATAGAACTTGTGCCACGCAAATAAAGAAAAGCAACTCGGGTCGACTGTGAAATTTTTGAGGTGGTCAATGAATCTTCAAATGCCGCAATTAAATCTGCGCCAGCCTTTTCAGCGCCGATTGCGACCGCAACTGCCGAGATCTTCGGTGCAATATCGGCAAGAGTCCAACTCTCTGGAGTTTGCACGACACGAATACCAGCGGCTTTTATTTGATCTATTGCCGCTTTCGGACCTGACGATGCATCTATCAAAACCAGATCAGGTTTTAGTGCAATAATTTTTTCGGAAATTATTTGGTGGCCAGATGTAACAATCGGAACACCTGCCAATGATTTCTCGCTGCTGGAAATATCGCGTCCGACGACGAGTGAATTCCCACCCAACGCATCAATGATTTCGGCCACACCATTTGCAAGTGCTACTACTCTCGAAACTGAGAATGAATCTAAATTTTTTACCGAAATAGCCGTGACATCGCTCTGAGAAATCGTAATTGATTGAGCATTGTTAGACACGCCACAAGAAGTCAGCGCTATTGCAACTACCAATCCAAATAATCCAAATAATCCCAATCTGCGCATGGGGACAGTGTGCCAAATTTTTGCCTGACACATATTGTTGCAATGTCGGATATGAAAAACTCACACCAGCCTTAAGGTTCAGCACATGGGGAAGCGAGTTACATCTGTAATCACTTGCATTCTCCTGTTATCAATAAATCCAAGTGCGCAGGCTGCCACCGTAAAAGGTGCCACCGGCCAAGTCTTAAAAACATCAAGCACTTTGGTTAAATCCGGAGCAAAGCTAATCGTTTCTGGTTCAAAATTTGATGAAACCATTGGAATCTATCTTGGATATTGCGTGGTGCCAGAAAAAGGCGCTTTGCCATCTCCATGTGGTGGTGGCGTTAACAAAGAAGGTATTGGCGGTGCCTCGTTTTGGATTTCATCAAATCCCCCACCTTACGCAGTTGGTTTAGCTAAAGAGTTTTTACCTGGTGGAAGATTTAAAGAGACTATAAAAGTTTCAAAGATGATTGGAAAGTTTGATTGCACCAAAGTTAAGTGCGCAATAACAGTTCGCGCCGATCATCTGCGCGGCGAAGACCGAAGTTCAGATCTTTTTATCCCAATAACAATTAAGAAATAAGAAAAGGAAATCATTTTGAAAAAGTTAGCTTTTGTTCTCGTATTACTCGCAACCACCCTAGTTCCAACTCAGGCACAAGCCGCTCAAACAACTTTCCTTGGTGGCCCACTCACTAATCTTGATTCCCCGGCTACGGTTCGAATTGCCCTTTCAAATGTTCCAGGCGGCTTGTATTTGATGCAATGCGTTGAAGGTATCGCTGGTGCACGTCCAACCATTTGTAACACTGCGGCTGAACTTTGGGTATCAACTGATGCAAGAGCAACCGTGAAGCCAACTGACGGTATCGTCTTTAAACCAACTGCAACATTTACTGGCGCCGATTGCACAAAAGTAAAGTGCGGAATCTTCATCCGTTATGACCATTTCCGAACAACCGATACATCCGAAGATCAGTTCATTGCCCTAACTTTCAAATCTGGAACACCATCAGTGCCAACTCTTGCGGCTGATGAAGTGACAGCAACGATTAACGGTGTCGCGCTAAGCAGTAGAACACCATTTAAGTTGGCCTATCGTGGACCCGCAATACTTTCTGCCACATCAAAAGCTGGGGCTGCACTTACCTACGCCTCACTTGCACCTGCTTGCACACTTACCGGGATGAACATCACCGCGCTTAAGGGAACTGGATATTGCGATATTGCAATTACATCGGCAGGAAGCGCTACTGCAGCAACTGTCACAGCACATTTTCCAATTGAATTAACTGTTGGAACCCAGACCATCGGCAAAGTTTCAGCCTCTTCAACCAAGAAAATTAAGCTTCCAGCAGCAACTAATTTCGGTGAGCCAATCACCTATCTTGGAACCGGCAGTTGCACTACGACAAAGCGCGTTGTAACTGCGAAGAAGGGCACCTGCACAATTGTGGCTGGGGCTCGCGGCGCAACTGATTTATATGAACCTCTCAACAAGAGATTTGTAATAAAAGTTAAGTAAAGTGAGGCATGCCTCGCACCGCAAAAACTAAGAATGGCTTCGCGCCTAAACTTTGTGTTCGCTGCGGTCTGGAATTTGAATGGCGCAAAAAGTGGGCCAAGAACTGGACCGAAGTGAAGTATTGCAGTGAGAGATGTCGTGACAACAAGTGAAAAGAATTATCTACATTCCATTCGATCACTTGCATCGCAACTTTGGTGCTCTCAAAAGCGCTGATCTCAAACAAGATGTAATAGCAATAGTCGAAAGCGCCCGCATGACAAGTGGGCGTAATTGGCATAAAGTGAGATTGTTCTTTTTGATCTCAAGTGCTCGGCATTTCGCCCAGTTGTTGCAAGAAGAGGGTTTCACGGTTGAATATGTAAAGGCTGCAACAACTATTGATGGCCTCAAAACTATCCAGACAAAATACAAACTCAAAGAGATTATCTGTGCTGAACCATCGTCATTCCGACAATTTGAAGCGTTACAAAAATATGGCGTCAACTTTATTGCCAATGATTTCTTCTTAACGCCTCGCCCGCTATTCAATGAATGGGCTGGTGGTCAAAAATCTTTTCTGATGGAGAGTTTCTATCGCGCCCAACGTATTCGCCTCGGAATCTTGGTCGAAGGTAATAAGCCAACTGGTGGTGCTTGGAACTTTGATAAAGAGAACCGCTTACCACCACCAAAAAAATACGATGGCCCAAAATATCTAGAACAAAAGCGTGATGAAATCGATATTGAAGTTGCCAAAGAACTTGGCCACACCCCAACAACAACTTGGGCCACGACACGAAAAGACGCACTTGCTCAATTAAAAAACTTTATCAATAACCACTTCGCCGAATTTGGTCCACTCGAAGATGCGATGACTACCGATAACTGGGCGCTTCACCATTCACTGCTCTCGCCCTATCTCAATAACGGTCTGCTCCATGCCTCCGAAGTAATCGACGCCGCGGTCAAAGCATTTAAAACCGGAGATGTTCCTATCGAATCTGCCGAAGGCTTTATCCGCCAGATTATTGGCTGGCGCGAATATGTAAATGGCATGTATTGGTTCCTCGGTCCCGATTACCGCAACAACAATCAATTAAATGCAGCTAGAAAACTTCTTCCACTATTTACCGATCCAGATAAAACCCGAATGAACTGCATCAAAGAAACAGTCACTGATATCAACGATCGCGCCTGGGTTCATCACATCCCACGTCTAATGCTTCTAAGCAATCTCGCACTTGTCACTGGCACTAATCCCCAAGAGTTTCTTGACTGGATGCGCGAAGTATTTATCGATGCAACCGAATGGGTAATGGTTCCAAATGTAATTGGTATGGGCGTTCATGCCGATGGTGGCGCAATGATGACTAAACCATATGCCGCGGGCGGTGCTTACATTTCACGGATGTCCAACTACTGCAAGCCTTGTGTCTATAACCCAAAGTTGCGCACCGGCGAAGATGCTTGTCCATTTACAACTTTGTATTGGGATTTTCTAGATCGACATAAAGAAACTTTCGCAAAGAACCATCGAATGAGCCAACAATTCTTTGGCCTTAACCGGCTAAGCGATCTTCCAGACTTAAAGATGCGTGCAGAAGAAGTGCTTAGCGGGTTAGAGCAAGGAACGATTTAGCGCTTTATGATGTTATTCAGCAAACCTACTAATTTTGAACTTCTATTCCGTGCCACCCACCGATAACCAATCCGGGCACAAGGCCCAGAGCCAGTTATCAAGGCGGACAAAACTTTGTTTCCCCTACGCTTAAGCAAGAAGGCAACAGCACTTGCGCCGCTAAAACATTGTTCTCCTGAAATTACGAAAACCTCACGAGAACATTGCTCTGAACTTAAATTAAATCTCGAGAGATCTGTTGCATGAAAATCCAGAGCGTTGATCGTTAATCTTTTTCTAATCCAGGAAATTGAGTTCTTGCATAAATCACATTTGCCATCATAAATAACAATGATTTCACTCATGCCTGAATTACCCTGAAAAAACTTAGTTGTTTTTTACGTATTCAGATGCGTGTGGGAATTCATTCGCTGCAAGCTTCGCAGCAATATCTTCCTTTACTGCCTTAACAACCTTGTGTGTTCCGTCGCAGTTCTTCTCTTCATCTCTTGTGTAACCACACTGACATGCACCCATGAAAATCTCATTTCTAATTGAAGTTAGCACAATCCTATCTGAACTTCTTTTATTTTTTGGTCTGGCGCCAGTGATAAACATAAAGCGGTGCGGCAACCAAGATTGTTATAAATGCGGTGAAAATGCTCTTAATCTCTTGGATTCGATTATTTCTCTCCTGCTGATCCAGCAAGGCCGCAGATGGTGCATTTTCAGGCTTCGCGTAAACATCTACGTAAACAGGAGTAGGAAAAATCGAGTTCATGATTGCATTAATCAGAGAAACTGTTGAGAAGAGAACTACAAGCAAAGTAATTAGACACACTGCATAGAGGTAAAGCGAGCGCCAATCAACTCGATCATTGCGTGATTGCACTACTGCAACTTTGGCAGATTTCTTAGCTACGGCCATCTTTATCCCCTTTGCTTACTTAATAAATTAAGAGTAAACCAATCAGGACTCGAAGTCGCCGCCTCTTCCCGTCATTTTCTTCTTGTTTTTATTCGGACGCTCGTACGCAACCAATATCCCCGCGAGAACGGAGATAAAGGCTGCCAGAATTAGGAAGTAACTCAATGAATTAACCCAGTACTGCCCATACAACTAGTGCAAATACACCAATTCCAAGACCGATCATTGCAGTTGCAGATAGCGACAAGAATCCACGTGAATCTGAAATTCTCTTTGAAAGTTCTGATGGCTTTTCAATTCTCTTGAGATCAATTAGCAAAACTTCGGCTTCACGAATAGTTGCATATTGCGAAATGATTGCAAGTATTCCAGTGGCTGCCGCAACACCAAGTGTTAAATACTTCGCACCATCAGATGCATCTTTGAATACGCCAAGGGCTGCCATTACAAAAACACCAATCAACATCAGAGTTGGCGCAATTTGAGCATTAATGATTTGTGAGCGCTTTGTGTTCCAAAGCTCTAATAATCCTTTTTCATCCATCGTTTCTCTCCTTGTTCCTACCTTGTTATTACCTGGTTCTTGGCTCCCGCTTAGGAGTCGGTAAATATTAAGTCCTAAACCCTAAATCCGCGTGTCCTAATTTGAAAGGCTCGCCAGCTTCTCCACAACCGCGTTAGCCGAAGGGTTTGTCATCGCAGTTCCATCGGAGAAAACCAGCGTTGGCACAACCTGATTGCCACCGTTAATTTTCTCAACGATCTCGGCGGTACCTGGAACCTCTTCGATATTAATCTCTTCAAAGGTAACCCCAAGGCGCCCCAACTGCGACTTCAATCTCTTGCAATATCCACACCAGCTAGTCGAATACATTACAAATGACATTCCTACCTCTTCCTTAAAAACTCTAGAACTAACTTCGAAACTTCCTGATGCTTCTCTTCCATCAGCGGAATCATTCCGCCTTGAATCACTTCTTTACTTATCCCCTTCGCATTCTTCAAGCCA